>NZ_BOQB01000175.1 GCF_018332475.1 Bacillus sanguinis
TACGTTAGTATCTTCTATGTTTTTTAAGTTTACATTTGTGGAGACTAATTAAAAATTAGTAACCTCCGCCCCAACAGCTGCATCCAACAATAATTAATAAAATGAATAACACAACTAATAAAGCGAAACCTCCACCAAAACCACAAGAACCACCGTAACTCATATTTTCTCCTCCTTTTGGTTTGAAAACTAATAGGTAGTTGATCATTTTAACTGGTTCGTATTATACATTATGTGAATACCCCTTTTTTGAGCATGTCTATATAAAAATAAGTAAAAGCACTCATTTCAGAATGCTTTAAAATGGATACCAAAAGTTTTGAAATACATGTAACTTTAAATACACTGCAACAATTAAAATAAAAACACCTACAAATAAAGCAATGAAATCTCCGCTTTTTGCTTTATTTGTATAAAACCACGTACGTTTATCCTTCTTTCCAAATCCTCTTAAATCCATTGCATTTGAAACTGTATCGATTCTATCTAGTGAATGAATAATTAGGGGCCAGAAAATTAAGACACGGTTTTTCATACGAGCCCATAAACCTGCTTCCCCTTTTTCAAAAGCTACTCCTCTCGCCTCTTGCGCATGTTTTATAATTTTATATTCGGACTGTATATCAGGTATGTAACGTAATGCAATATTTATCGCATAGGTAATCTTATAATGAATTCGAAGTTTACTTAAACTACTCACAAATTCGCTTGGATCAGTCGTATAAATAAAAATAAGTGTGAATGGTAATAACGTAAAATATTTTAATGAAAGTGTAGCTGCATAAAATAATGTTTCATAAGTAATTGTCGCATATCCGATATGTAAAAACGAAGTATATGATTCAATTAATTCAGACCCATGGGTTGGTGTAATAAATAAAATCATGACAGAATTTAATAAACTAAATGTAACTATAACTGTAAAAACAATAATGATTTTACGAAATGGAATTTTAGCAACTACAAGTCCGATACATCCAATCATAAATACAAAGAGCAATATGCGAAAATCAAAAAATAAAAAAGTAAGCGTCATACAAAAAATAAATAACAACAATTTCACTGCTCCATCCATACGATGAAAGTATGTATTATACACCTTCCTCCCTCCTAGTAACCTCAAAATAAAGTTCTATAAACCTTTCAGGATATGCAATCCCACTAAATGTAACTAGCTTGAATAATGAACTTTCCCTTAGATTCGCTCTTTGTAGCGTTTTTGAATGTCCTAATACGATAGACGCAGTATTATTTGCAATAATTTCCCCTTCATGTAAAACGATAGCTCTGTCTGCATATTCTAATGCGAGATTCATATCGTGTGTGATAAAAATAAAGGATATTCCCTTTGCAGCTAGTTTTTTAATAAACGACATAAACTGTTTATAATGATAATAATCCTGTCCCGCTGTCGGTTCATCCAAAATGATCAGTTTCGGATTTGTCATTAGTACAGATGCAATCGTTACTCTCTTTTTTTGTCCATAACTTAATGCCTGGATTGGCCAGTTTCGAAATGGATACAAACCACAAATTTTTAACGTTTCTTCCGCTCTAAGCTTAATTTCTTCCTTTGAAACCTTTTTTAATTTTAATGTAAATGCAACCGCTTCTATAACAG
>NZ_BOQB01000176.1 GCF_018332475.1 Bacillus sanguinis
GCGTAGTAAAGTCGTACAAACTGGGCAACGTATTATGGCTGGTATGCTTTCCTCACATACGTTTTCACCTGAAAGAATAGAAGAATGGAATCGGAAAATTAAAAAAACAGAAGATTTTATTCGAAAAAATGAAAGCCTTTTAGAACAAGTAAAAGAAAAAGAACGTGTCATTGATGAGATGTATCAAGAAGATTGCAGAAAGCTTGCAAAAGTAAGAGAAAAGCAGGAAGAAAAAATGCTTCTTGATTTGAAAATGTGTATGAATGGATGAGGTGAATGTAGTGATACAGTCTGTATTACCGGTGCAACAGAGTTTACCTCCGCAAAAAGAAAAAGGGCTAGAAGTACAATCGAAAAGTGAAGATTCTTCATTCGATCGTGCGATGAGGATGGAAAATAAACAGCAGCCGAAAACGGAGAAAACAAAGCGAGAAGATGCACCAGAAGATAGAAAAGAGAACATTCTTTCTAAAAAAACGGCAACGAAAGAAGAGCCTAATGTAAAGAAAGAAGAAAAAAAAGAGACAGAACAGTTATTATTAGCTGTATCTGAGCAAATGGTTGCAATTGAGCAATTACGTGTGCAGCCAGAATTGTTATATCAATACATACAAAAAATACAAGAGCTGTATAAAGAATATGGAAATATAAAACTTAACGAATTACCCGCAGCAGAATTACAGCAGTTACAAGAGCTCCTTTCAAATATGAATATCAAAAATGCTATATGTTTAGAAGATACAATGCAAATGGTATTAGATAAAATGAAGATACCGGAGCAAACGATGCAAGTATTGAAAGGTGTAGAAACAGAAACTTGTAATATTGCCAAGAAACAAGAAGAGTCCAAAGACTTAGATGGAGATCTTCCGAAAGCTGAGAGCGATGATATAAAGATAGAGTTGCCAGAAGGTGATGTATTCAACGATTCAAATTCTGCGGGTGCGGAGTTATTAAATAAAGCGACGAGTACTGATCAAATAGGGAAATCCAATAGTGGCGCTGAGAAAGTTTCATTGCCTGACTTAGGAAAGAAAATGGAAGCACAAGTAGAGGCATTACAAAAGTTTGTAGTGAAACAAGAACGTGTTTTATTTCAGTTAAATCCAGAAAAACTTGGTACTTTAACAGTGTTTATGAAAAAACATGGAGATCAAATTGATGTTCACGTAGAAATGGAAAAACACGATGCGAAAAAACGTGTTGAAATCATTTTTGATGAATTGAGACTAAAGTTAAAAGAAAAAGAAATTAATATTCAAATTAGCTATGCAGATAAAGATGAAAATCGTAAAGAGCAGCGAGAACAAGAGCAAAGGCAAAAACAACAATTAGCAAATACGAAACATGAGAAACAAGAATCGAAAGAATTTGCTGGATTATTGGAGGAATAAAGCGTGCCAACAGTTGGATTAAATACAACGAGTACAAATCATATTCCGTTGCAAGCAGGAGCACAGAATAGGAACGCATCTGTTAATGGTGCACAACCGACGGTTCAACAAGCAAATGGAGTATCAGCAGGAGAACAAAAGACTCCTGGTGTAATGGGGAAAGATGATTTTCTAAAATTGTTTTTAGCGAGTTTTCAACATCAAGATCCATTTAATGCGATGGACATGAATCAAATGATGAACCAAACAGCGCAATTATCTCTTATGGAACAAGTACAGAATATGACGAAAGCAGTAGACTCTTTAAAAACGACAATGTATTCAACAGCGCTTGATGGTGGAATGAAGTTTTTAGGGAAGTATGTAAGAGGTGTTGACGGTGATGGTAAAAAGGTCACTGGTCAAGTAGAGACAGTTCGCCTTGCAGAAAATAATGAGGTACAGCTCGTTATTGATAATAAAGTTGTATCTCTTCGTTTCGTTGAGAGAGTGTCTGATAAACCAATTGGAGAAACAAATCCAGAAGATGCGAAGAAAGACGAGCAAAAAGTAACGGAAGAAATAAAAACTACAAATTCATAAGGAGTGTCCATACGTTATGATTAAAGCGTTATATACAAGTATTACAGGAATGAATGCTACACAAAATGCATTAAGTGTAACTTCAAATAATATTGCCAATGCACAAACGGTTGGCTATAAAAAACAAAAAGCTATGTTTGATGATTTACTATATAACAATTCTATCGGTTCAAAAGGTGACAATAAATATGCTGGAACGAATCCGAAAAGTATCGGTAACGGTGTGAAAATGAGCGGAACGGTTACAGACTATAGCGACGGAACAATTACGTTAACTGGTGGTAAAACACAAGCAGCAATGGAAGGGAATGGTTTCTTCGTAGTAGGTGATTCAACAGGCGGAAATATGGAATTTACTCGTAAAGGTACGTTTGGAATATCTTCAGATTACTATATTACGAACACAGAAGGTCAATACGTATTTGCATACCCTGCAAATGAAGCAACAGGTGAAGTTGATTTATCTGGTATTCCAGGACCATTGCAAATCCCGATGGGGACAGCAATTGGTGGTATTCAAACAACGAAGGGGACAATTAAAGGGAATATCCCGGTGAATGAAAGTAAAATTACGCAAGATTTACCGTTTTATGATGATGCCGGTAATACATGGACGATGCGTGTAGAATTTACGAAAACGAATGACCACGAGTATACGTATAAAGTGCAAAGACGTAATGACTCGGCAAAAGATCCAAAGTTTGAAGAGGTTACAGGGCCAGGTTCAACAGGTACTTTGAAATTTAATAGTGTTGGAAATCCAGATCCGGTACAACAAGGAGCAGCTATCCCGTTTAACGGCGGAACGATAAATTTAGATTTTAGTAAATTAACAAACCATCCGACAGATAAAACATTATCAGTAACAGATGTAGACGGTAGAGCAGCAGCAACTGTTAAAGATTGCTTTATTGCTGACGGTGGATACGTAATGGTAAAATACTCTGATGGAAGTATGAAATCAGCTGGTCAATTAGCTGTTGCGATGTTCCCGAACGAAGGCGGGCTAATGAAAACAGGTAATGGTAACTATACAGCGACGAATACAACGGGTATTTTAGCACTTGGTGCATCTGGTCAAAACGGTGCTGGTAAAGTACGTGGTGGTGCACAAGAAGGTGCAAACGTAGATTTATCTGTAGAATTCGTTGACTTAATGTTATACCAACGTGGATTCCAAGGAAATGCGAAAGTAATTAAAGTGTCAGATGAAGTATTAAATGAAGTTGTAAACTTAATTCGATAATAAATAATAAAGAAAAATTGTAATGTAGTAGAAAGGGTTTTATTCGTATGACAAGACAAGAACGAATTTTACAATTGCCTTTTTTCGAAAATAAACGTGAACTTGCTGAGCAAGTGTTAAAAATGGAACGAGAAGAGCATGTCTATTTACCAGATCAATTTGAAATTAAGCAAGTGCCTCCCTATTCATTTGGTGAAAAACAAGCAATCATTGGCCGTATTCACGAATTTTATTTCGTGAGTGTTGGTAGTGATAGCGTTTGGAAGTATCAACTGTTTAAAGATGAGATGAAGTGCCGTGAGTTTTTTGTGACGTTGCCGGATATTGCGGATCAGCAGATAGCGTTTTGGTTCAATAACATCGAGTTGTTGAAAAGCTCTTAAAAAGTTCTTAAAAGTCCTTTTTTAGGTTTTGAGAGAGGAACTGGCGATGTTTTGGAGCGGTCAGTGCCTAATAGAATCTCGACCGATATGTAAGGACAGAGGTATGGAGAGTTACTAGGGCAGTTTGAGAAGTTGTAAGCGAAGTGTAGTTGTAAAAATGGATCTATGTAAGGTTACTGGGATGGTGAATCGTTTTATGGTAGACCAGTGCCTTTCGATAGTTAGTGACGATAGATTTTTATAAAAGGAGAGGTGAGGAGGATGGTGCAGAATAAGTATCGCGTTACATTCATTTCGCCGAGTGAGATTGAGCAGCGAACTGTAATGTCGGCAAATAGTTTGCCGGATTTAATTCGTAAAGTAGAGAGTATTATTGCAGATTCGAACGGTTATTTTGTAAATGATAAAAAAAATAATTGCTATTTTAAAGTGATTAAAGAAAATGTTACGTTTATTCAATATGAGTTACTATTTTCAGATAAAGAAATTCATATTGAAAAATTAAAACATATAGCACCGGCAGTATTAAAAAGATTGTTTGAAAAAATAAATGATCCGGAACTGTATGCACTTGCGCTACTGGATGTTGATATAGCAACGAAAGATTATGTGCTAGAACAAATGAACGCAGAGTTAAGGATAAGAGTCGAAACGGAGCTATCGAAAAAATGGGAAGCGATGCCGACAGAAATTGTAGGAGCCCAAGAAGTGTTACTAGAGGCACTTGCTTCGTTTATACAAGAGTAATTGCTAGAAATGAATCGTTCGACTATCTATATTTTTCATATAGGTAGTTGACTTTTTCGTTTTAATAAAGCTTAATAATTAGATATACGGAAATAATGAAAGGGGAGCGACACCTTTATGTCACAAGCACAAAGTATTTTATTAGAAAGCGGAACAAATGAATTAGAGATTGTTACATATACTGTTGGTGAAAACCTATTTAGTATTAACGTAATGAAAGTACGTGAAATCATTAATCCATTCCCTGTTACAACTGTGCCAGAATCTCATCATGCAGTTGAAGGTGTTGTTCAAGTACGCGGTGAAATTTTACCTGTTATTAACTTAGCGACAGCTCTTAATTTAAAATCGACAAAGCCACTTGATCAAACGAAATTTATCATTTCAGAATTAAACCAAATGAAAGTTATTTTCCGTGTGGATGAAGTGCATCGTATTCAACGTATTTCATGGGAACAAATTGATGAACCAGCTTCATTGTCTATGGGACTAGAAGAAACGACATCTGGTATTGTAAAACTAGATGGAAAAATCATCTTACTATTAGATTACGAGAAAATTGTATGTGAAATTAGTGGTACTGGTTATGATAATAAATCACTTTCAAAATTAGAACAAAAAACAGATCGCGGTGAAAAAGTTATTTATATTGCGGAAGATTCAGCGATGCTTCGTCAAATATTAGAAGAAACATTATCATCAGCTGGATATACGAAAATGAACTTCTTTAGCAATGGTGCAGAAGCGTTAGCACAAATTGAAAAGTTAGCGAAAGAGCAAGGGGAAAAAATGTTTGAACATATTCACTTGCTCATTACGGATATTGAAATGCCGAAAATGGATGGACACCATTTAACAAAAGTAATTAAAGATGGTGAAGTAACGAATCGTTTACCAATCGTTATTTTCTCTTCATTAATTACAAATGAATTATTCCATAAAGGCGAAGCGGTAGGAGCAAATGCGCAAGTAAGTAAGCCAGATATTCAAGAGTTAATTGGCTTAGTAGATAAGTTAGTGTTGTAAAAGAGTTTTAAAAGCGCCTTTTTGCTTGAATAGAAGCTCTAGCCATGTGTGGGAGCGGTTAGTGCTTAATAGAGCCCTGAGCGATGTGAGACCAGAGATATGGAGTGGTTTTAGGTAAGTGGAAGAAGTGAAGCTTCAATTGAAGATTTGTAGATTCTATTTACAACTCTATTCTTTTAGTGAAGAGAAGGGAACTAGCCATGTGTAGTATTGGTTAGTTCCCTTTTAGTATTTTATACTCTGTATAGGTGGAAAGATGGAATGTTTTTGGAGTGTTTGAGGTTGTATGTATGAAAAATCTTTAATTGAAGATTTTTGATTTGAAAATATAAAAAAACGTATCTTTGGATTATTTTAGTAATATTTCGTGGTAACGCAAACTTTTTCGGTGAAAATATATTCTAAATACCATATAATATAATTATATGTGATTAATATGCAATTATACATATTAATTGAAAAATCCTTTTTTCTATTTCTATACTTTCTATACATTTTTGTATGTTTATTATTTGACAGACAATTTTGAAATGTTATAATATGGATATGTAAAAATTGCTATTTTCTTAAAAGACATGGGAGTCAGATGAGAATTGCGAAAGGATGAGGGGGAGTGGCACAGATTATGTATCACCACACAGCAATCAATGTATTAAGTCTCTTACAAAACATGTCAAATAATAAAATGAACGATACGCAACTAGAAGCGGAATTTAAAAAAATAGAAAAACAATTCCAAGTAAAGTATGAAGAACTAGTTGATTTACATAATAGAATGGTATTATTTCAAATAGATATAGAAAAACATGGCGGGATGCGAGCATATGAAAAATCGGCGATTACATGGCTGAAGTCGGAACTAGAGTTACTGTATGAAGTGTATCAATTTTGCCAACGTCACGGTTTAAACATTATTAATATTTCAAAATACGTTAGTAAAAACGAACTAAATCTTTTCCCGAAAACAGAAAGTCAATTACAAAATACGTATTACAAATTGAAAAAACATGAAATACCGTTTGAAAATATTGAAAAACAAAAACCTGGACGAAAGCGAAAATATACACCTGTAAAAGAAACAATCGTTGAAATGAAAAAAGAAAACAAGCAAGAGTTAAGAGAAGAAGTTCTAAATAAAGAGAATGAAAAGAGTCTTGTAACAGTTATATCTGGTATCGTTGATAACTTTGACACAATTAGTCAACATAGTGAAAGAAAAGAAGATGAACTGCATCAGTTTATGGAAGGTATTTATAAGCTTTCTAACATGGCTGCAGGGCATTTCAAAGAGGAGTCGAATAGAAGTAGTCTAGAAAGTGAATTGCGAGCGCTACGATCGGAAAATGAACGATTAAAACGAGAAAAAGAAGAACTCGTGCAAGATGTGAAAGATATGACGCAACATTTAACTAATTTCATTAAAAGTTCCGATGTCAATCAAATTCGTAAATTACCAACTTTCGTACAAGAATGCAAAATAGAATTAAATAAGCTAGGACTATACAACGCACAAGACGGAAAAATGAAAATAAGGATCGACCGTAGAGGACAAGTTATGACGGTAGCGCCATAGAAGTATTGAGTGAAAAATAAAAGGGAAATACATAATTTATGTGTATTTCCCTTTTGTTTTGTGTGGAATCGTTTTAAAGAGTGGAATGATAATTATGATTGCAGTAATTTATACACCATTTGCGGAATTTGGTTTGCTTGTGAAACCATACTAAGTGCAACCTCAGTTAACAATTTAAACTTTAAAAAATCACTCATCTCCTGCGCCATATCCGCATCCTCAATTCGAGAAGCCGCACCTGTTAATGCTGTACTTTGGCTATTTAAATTTTCGATATTAAATTGTAGACGGTTAATCATAGCACCGAGATCAGCACGATGAAGTAATACATTTTGTAAAGCTTCTTCAATTTTACGAATCGCCGCTCTTGCTTCTTGTTCTGTTGAAATGTTGATGTCATGTTGTGTAGGGGAAGGGGGAATATGTTTCGTTACATTTACTGTATGACCAATATCATCTAACGTAACAGTCCGGTTTTGACCGTCAAATACGGACAAATCATTAAACTCAGTCGTCTCATCAATATAGCCAATTTGTTCTGTTAAAGATTGGAACTCTTTATTTAGTGAATCACGGTTTTTATTTGAATTTGTACCATTTGCAGATTGAACAGCTAAATCACGCATACGCTGTAAAACATTCGTCACAGTTTGAAGTGCTGCTTCCGCTGTACGTAGCATCGATATCGCATCCTCATTATTACGAATCGCCACGCGCATACCACTCGCTCTCGCATGCATACGAGTTACAATCGCAACATTCGCAGGATTATCAGAAGCATGGTTTAACTTCTTACCAGTCGCCAAATGCTCCATCGCAACATTCATACGCTTCTCATTCTCATACAACGACTGCCTAGCATTTATACTTAAAACATTCATACCAATACGCATAATAGACACTCCTTATAGATTGATATAGTTAGTGTTTTAAAGCTAATAAACGATCATGAAAAGATAAAAAGGCTTATGCTCATTTTTTTGTTTGTGTTTTAACATAAGAGGGGATCAAGATAAGCACTGACCGCTTCTATGCACCGCAGATGCTCTCGTCCATCAAAAGAAGGAAGGTTTTATAAAAAATAAACCTCTCCGCAAGCAGAGAGGTTTATTCATGAAACTAACTCAAATGGATTATTGTAATAATTTAGAAACCATTTGAGGAGTTTGGTTAGCTTGAGAAAGCATGCTGATACCAGCTTCGTTCAAGATTTTGAACTTAGTCATTTCAGACATTTCTTTCGCCATATCAGCGTCTTCGATTTGAGAAGCAGCTGAAGCCATAGCAGAAGATTGGCTCTTAAGGTTGTTTACGTTAAAGTCTAAGCGGTTTAATGTAGCACCTAGAGTCGCACGGTTGTCAGCAATTGTTTTTAGAGCTGCATCAATTGCTTGGATAGCTTGTAACGGATTAGCCGCTTGATCATCAGCTTTTGTAGCAAATTCAGGATCTGTTGATCCCATTGCAGTAGTAAATGCAGTTGCAATACTGTTACCTAATTTTGTATCGTCTGCAAGAGTAGCATCAAAATCATTAAAAGCAGTTTGAATATCATTTCTTTGATCTTTAGTTAAATGGCTTTTAATATTATCAAATTGTTTTTGGGCTGCAGCTACTTGATCAGCATTTGAAGTAGCTGTTAATCCTGTGATAGCCTCTTTAGCTGCTTCATATGCTTCTTTAGATACTTTTGCAGGACTTGGTTTAGTTACAGCATCGAAAGCGTCGTTAATTAAAGATGCTTTCCCTTTTTGTGCACCACTGTCTGCAATATCATAGTTTTCGAAAGCTTTTTCTACAGTTTTTGCATCAGCCGCACTTAATGTATGTTTAATTTTATCAAAGGCAGTTTTAGCTGCTGCAACATTTTCTGGTGTTGCAGTTGAGGCAGTTGCTAATTTATCCATAGCGTCATCCACGTTATCAAGGTCTTGTTGAGTCACTTTTTCAGAACCAATATTTAATGTGTCAATGCCTAATGCTTTTGTAGAAACATTTCCTAATTCAATACCGATTTGGCGTGAACCATCTTCAGAGTCTAGAGTTTGGATGTTAATTGTTGAATTAGAACCATCTAATAAGTTTTTGTCGTTAAATTGTGTATTACTTGAAATGTAATCAATTTGTTTTTGTAATTCACCAAACTCTTTTTGAAGAGCAATTTGGTTTTTATTTGTATTTGTTCCGTTTGCAGATTGGTTAGCGATATCACGCATACGAAGTAAAATATTAGACACTGAGTTCATTGCTGAGTCAGCTGTACGAATTAATGCCATACCGTCTTGTGTATTGTTAGCAGCTACGCTTAATCCACTTTCACGTGCACGCATACGAGTTGCGATTGCAAGACCTGCTGCATCGTCAGAAGCGTTGTTGATACGTTTACCACTTGATAAACGGTCCATAGCGTTACTCATTTTAGCTTGGTTTTGACGCATATATTCTTGCGTACGCATGCTATTAATGTTTGTATTAATTCTCATGTAAAAGAACCCCCATTTTTTTATATTGACTTTTCTGCAAATTGAAAAACGGTAATATGCGAAAAAATCGATTTCGAATTTATTGTAAGCCTTGCTATAATGGGTGTCAACTGAAAATTTGAATTAATAAATATAAAAAAATAACAGTTTAACAATTTAGTCGTTTTTTTATTACAATATAATTGCAAAGGATTATTGCAAACTTTACGAAAAAACTCTAATATTAGATTATCTTTGTTTACCGAAAAGGTGATATTATGGTAGTTGGAAATATAGTAAAAGAAGTACTTGCATATAAAAAAGGACAGTTTCAACAAAAGTTAAGTAGTCCGCAGGCTTTTGTTAGTAGTAGGTTTCAGGAGAAGCTGCAAAGCGATCCTATGAAGGAGACGAAGGCTACTACGCAGCCGGCAAAAGTAGAGGATATGAGTCAGCTGGTACAATCTACGAAAATAGAAACGCTCGTTAATAAAGGTGATTCTAGTAAAGTAGAGGAAGTAAGTAAGCCGGAGGAAAAGCCTGAAACGAAGAAAGTTGATGAAGTGCAAGTTGCACAAAAAGAGTTCGAACGACGTTTCCCGGAAACGAAAAATGAGGCTGCTGATACGTGGGGATTAACGAAGAAGTATAATATTCAAAAAATACGTTCTTCAAATGAAGGGAAGTATGAGGATATTATTGATCGCGTGAGCCGTTCATACGGAATTCCGAAAACGTTAATTCAAAAAATGATTGAAGTAGAGTCTAATTTTAATCCGAAAACGGTGTCACATGCAGGTGCGATGGGGCTTATGCAGCTTATGCCGGCGAATGTGAAAGAGATGGGTATAAAAAATCCATTTTCACCAGCTGAAAGTATTGAAGGCGGCGTGAAAGAGTTAAGCGGTTATTTAAAGAAAAATAATGGCGATTTAGTATTAGCGCTTGCTTCTTATAATGCTGGTCCTGGTAATGTGAGAAAGTACGGAGGCGTACCTCCATTTAAAGAAACGCAAGGATATATTAAAAAAATATTAAATATCGACGTTTCAAAATAAGAGATTTCATTATATAGAGAGAACATGAAATTTTCGTGAACATGATATGGGAGTTGGCTAGATTTGAAATTACAAGATGATATTCCGTTAACAATTTATTTTGAAATCGGAAATACGAAAAAGAAGATTGAAGATCTGCTTCATATTACGAAAGGTACATTGTATCGTCTTGAAAATTCAACGAAAAATACGGTGCGTCTTATGCTTGAGAATGAAGAGATTGGAACCGGAAAGATTTTGACGAAGAATGGAAAGATGTATGTTGAAATCGTTGAATTGAAAAGGTAGGGAAGGGGATTTTCATGAGTGGCGATAAATTAAGCCAAGAGCAAATTGATGCCCTGCTGAAGGCGGTAAATGAAGGCGAGGAAATGCCAGCTTTCGCACAAGAGGCAGGGAAGCAAGATAAATTTCAAGAGTATGATTTTAATAGACCGGAGAAGTTCGGTGTTGAACATTTACGTAGTTTGCAAGCGATTGCTTCTACGTTTGGTAAACAGACGTCACAGACGTTATCAGCGCGTATGCGTATTCCAATTGAATTAGAGCCTTCGACAGTGGAGCAAGTTCCATTTACGAGTGAGTATGTGGAGAAAATGCCGAAAGATTACTATTTATATTGCGTCATTGATCTCGGACTTCCAGAGCTTGGAGAAATTGTTATTGAGATTGATTTAGCATTTGTTATTTACATTCATGAGTGCTGGCTGGGCGGAGATAGTAAACGTAATTTTACGATGCGTAGACCGTTAACAGCGTTTGAGTTTTTAACGCTTGATAATATTTTTGCACTTCTATGTAAAAATTTAGAGCAATCATTTGAAAGTGTTGTTGCGATTGAACCGAAATTTGTAACGACGGAGACAGATCCGAATGCATTAAAGATTACGACAGCGAGTGATATCATTTCATTACTGAATGTAAATATGAAAACGGATTTTTGGAATACGACGGTGCGTATCGGTATTCCGTTCTTATCTGTTGAAGAAATTATGGATAAGTTAACGTCTGAAAATATTGTCGAACATTCTTCAGATAAGCGTAAAAAGTATACATCTGAAGTAGAAGTGAAAGTAAATCAAGTGTATAAACCTGTTCACGTTGCGATTGGTGAGCAGAAGATGACGATGGGCGAGATTGAACAAATTGAAGAGGGTGATATTATTCCGCTTCATACGAAAGTTTCAGATGAATTAATTGGTTATGTAGATGGAAAGCATAAATTTAATTGCTTTATTGGAAAAGATGGAACGCGTAAGGCGCTCCTATTTAAAAGTTTTGTAGAGTAGGAGGATCCATATGAAGCATGAAGTATCTCCTGTGTCATTAATGGGATTAGAAGAATTTGCAGGGAAGCGAAATGAAGCGGGTAAAGCACATATTGATACTGTTTCGGATATTTCGATTGAACTTGGTGTAAAGCTTGGAAAGTCATCTATTACGCTCGGTGATGTAAAGCAATTAAAAGTGGGCGATGTTCTTGAAGTAGAGAAAAACTTAGGACATAAAGTAGATGTGTATTTAAGTAATATGAAAGTCGGCATTGGGGAAGCGATCGTAATGGACGAAAAGTTCGGTATTATCATTTCTGAAATTGAAGCTGACAAGAAGCAAGCTGCGCTTATGAAAGCGCAAAGGCAAATGCAAGATAAAGAGTAGAGGAGGAGTCATATGTCGTATATGACGACCTTATTTCAAGTCGTTTTACTGTTTGGTGCGCTCGGCTACGGTGCATATTATATGACGAAAAAGACGCGCAAACAGCAGTTTTTTAAGCAAGGTGAAAATGGACATATTCAAGTGAAAGACGGCGTGTATTTAAATCATCAAACGAGCGCCTTTTTATTTGAAGTAGACGGCAAGCAAGTGTTCACTGTTATTAGTAATAACGGTGTACAATCTGTGCAATTAACAGGAACAGGAAATCAGTTTCAACAAGCGCTAGAAGACGCGGTGAAGAGTGAAACGAAAAAAGTAGAGGATCCATCATGAGAATAAAGAAACAGTTATCATTATTAGCCGTTATTTTCGTATTTTCTATCGTTTTTTCAATTATTTTTGTAAATCCAGCGTATGCGGCCCAAAACGGTTTTATTAATTTCGAAAATGGAAAAGAGTTTACGAGCAATTCCAGTGTACAGCTATTTGCGCTCGTTACCCTTTTGTCATTATCTTCTTCTATCGTTCTATTATTTACACATTTTACTTATTTTATGATCGTTCTTGGGATTACACGTCAAGGACTTGGGGTAATGAATTTACCACCGAACCAAGTACTCGTTGGACTTGCATTATTTTTATCACTCTTTACGATGCAGCCTGTACTCGGGCAGCTAAAGAGTGATGTGTGGGATCCGATGACGAAAGAGAAAATAACAGTAAGTCAAGCTGCGGAGACGACAGCTCCGATTATGAAAGAATATATGTCAAAGCATACGTATAAGCATGATTTAAAGATGATGCTGAAAGTGCGCGGAGAAGAGTTGCCGAAAGATTTGAAAGATCTTTCCTTATTTACGCTCGTACCATCTTTTACGTTAACGCAAATTCAAAAAGGATTGTTAACGGGGATGTTCATTTATTTAGCGTTTGTATTTATAGATTTGATTATTAGTACACTTTTAATGTACCTCGGGATGATGATGGTACCGCCGATGATTTTAAGTTTACCATTTAAAATACTCGTTTTCGTATATTTAGGTGGATATACAAAAATCGTTGACATTATGTTTAAAACGGTCGCCTGAAGCGTTTGATGCTATGTGATAGGAGTCATATAAATGAATACGTCACCAATTATAGATATTTTTCAAACCTTTTTTTATAAAGGGGTTATGATTTTAATGCCGGTTGCCGGCGTAAGTATGATTGTCGTTATTATAATCGCTGTCATTATGGCGATGATGCAAATTCAAGAGCAAACGCTGACGTTTTTACCGAAAATGGCGAGTATCGTACTCGTTATTATCATTTTAGGTCCGTGGATGTTTCAAGAGTTAACGACGCTCATTTTAGATTTATTTGATAAAATCCCATCGCTATTGCGTTCGTACTAAGATAGGTGGAATGAAATGAATATGGAATTATGGGCGGCGACGTTTTTTGCGTTTTGCCGCATTACTTCATTTTTATATTTTTTACCGTTTTTCTCAGGTCGATCCATTCCAGCAATGGCGAAGGTTACAGTTGGACTTGCTCTTTCAATTACAGTTGCCGATCAAGTTGATGTCTCTCACATAAAGACAACTTGGGACGTTGCAGCTTATGCAGGTACGCAAATTGTAATTGGATTATCACTTTCAAAAATTGTAGAAATGCTGTGGAATATTCCGAAAATGGCAGGGCATATTTTAGACTTTGATATCGGTTTATCACAGGCAAGTTTGTTTGATGTAAATGCAGGATCACAGTCTACTTTACTTTCAACCATTTTTGATATATTTTTTCTCATTATTTTTATTTCACTTGGCGGCATTAATTATTTCGTTGCCACGATTTTAAAGTCGTTTCAATATACAGAGGCGATTTCAAAATTGCTGACGACTAGTTTTTTAGATAGTCTACTCGCAACGTTATTATTTGCGATCACATCAGCGGTTGAAATTGCTCTTCCGCTTATGGGAAGTTTATTCATCATTAACTTTGTTTTAATTTTAATCGCAAAAAATGCTCCGCAATTAAACGTTTTTATGAATGCGTATGTCATTAAAATCACATGTGGTATTTTGTTTATTGCGATGAGTGTACCGATGCTCGGTTATGTGTTTAAAAATATGACGGACGTATTGCTTGAGGAATATACGAAACTATTTAATTTTTTCTTAACGAAGTAGGGGGACGCGCATGGCAAAGGATAATAAAACAGAAAAGGCCACCCCGCAGAAGCGTAAGAAATCGCGTGAAGAAGGGAATATTGCCCGGAGTAAAGATTTAAATAATCTATTTTCTATACTTGTATTAGCAGTTGTCGTTTACTTTTTCGGAGATTGGCTAGGGTTTGAGATTGCAAATTCTGTAGCGGTGCTGTTTGATCAAATTGGAAAAAATACAGATTCAACCGAGTATTTTTATTTAATGGGGATTTTATTACTAAAAGTATCAGCTCCGATATTAATACTCGTATACGCTTTTCATTTATTCAATTATATGATTCAAGTCGGTTTCTTATTTTCTTCTAAAGTCATTAAGCCGAAAGCGTCGCGTATTAATCCAAAAAACTATTTCACGAGATTGTTTAGTCGTAAAAGTTTAGTAGATATTTTGAAATCACTATTTTATATGGGATTAATCGGTTACGTCGCTTACATTCTGTTTAAAAAGAATTTAGAGAAGATCGTTAGTATGATTGGATTTAACTGGACTGCGTCTCTTACTGAAATTATTAGGCAAATTAAATTTATCTTTTTAGCTATTTTAATTATATTAATCGTTCTTTCTATTATTGATTTTATTTATCAAAAGTGGGAATACGAACAAGATATTAAGATGAAAAAAGAAGAAGTAAAACAAGAGCATAAAGATAATGAAGGGGACCCGCAAGTAAAAGGGAAACGAAAAAACTTTATGCATGCGATTTTGCAAGGAACAATTGCGAAGAAGATGGATGGCGCAACGTTTATTGTAAATAACCCGACTCATATTTCGGTCGTACTTCGTTACAATAAACACGTTGACGCAGCACCAATTGTCGTTGCAAAAGGGGAAGATGAGCTTGCATTATATATACGAACGCTTGCCCGTGAACAAGAAATACCAATGGTGGAAAATCGTCCGCTAGCTCGTTCTTTATATTATCAAGTCGAGGAAGATGAGACGATTCCAGAAGATTTATACGTAGCTGTAATTGAAGTTATGCGCTATTTAATTCAAACGAATGAACTTGAAGTGTAATAGCGCGGTTGGAGGAGATCTCTTGTGTTTAAGATAGATTCTGCAAGAACCTATTTTTCTATCTTTTTAGCAGCGTCATTCGTAGTGGCGCTCTTAATTCCACTCCCACCATTTATACTTGATATCGTTATCGTTTTTTTACTAAGTATGTCAGTGCTTATTTATATGCGAGCAACAAGTATTAACGAGTGGGACGAATTAAAGTCATTTCCAACGATGTTGTTATTAATTGGGATTTTCCGCGTATCGATTAACGTATCGACGACGCGAGCGATTTTGACAGATGGAAATGCAGGTCATGTTATTGAAGAGTTCGGCCAGTTCGTAATTGGCGGGAACTTATTAATTGGTATCGTTATTTTTACAGTATTAATCATATTCCAGTTTATCGTTGCAAACGGTGCATCTCGTACAGCTGAAGTTGCAGCTCGTTTTACACTTGATTCTTTACCAGGGAAACAAATGTCAATCGATGCGGATTTAAATCAGCGTATTATTACTGAAAAAGATGCACAGGCAAAACGAAAAAAATTAAATATGGAAACAGAGTTTTACGGAGCGATGGATGGTGCCGGGAAGTTCATTAAAGGGGACGTTATTTTCGGGATCGTCATTTTATTCGTAAACATTATTTTCGGTTTAATTGTCGGCATGATGCAGCAAGGAATGAGCTTTGCAGATGCGGCTATTCACTATACACAGTTAACTGTCGGTGATGGAATTGTAAACCAAATTGGTTCGTTAATGCTTGCGATTTCAACTGGTATTATCGTAACGCGTGTATTTGACGGTTCACCTGATACAGTAACTGAAGGTATCTTTAAAGAGTTATTAGCACATGAAGTCGTTGTATATGCGCTCGGTGGTTTATTTATAGCAATGGGTATTTTTACTCCGCTACCATTTCTACCATTCGCACTCGTTGGTGGAACAATTGTCTTCTTAGGAATTCGTAATAAAAACCGAATAAAGAAAGAAAAAGAAGACGAGCTTCAAAAAGAAATAGAAATGATTCAAGGCGAAGATGAGCAACTGCAACAAGTGGAAGATTCATTCGGAGTATTTACAGATAAATATCCAATTATAGTAGAACTCGGTTTAGATTTAGCAGCACTTGTAAAGCAGAAAATTAACGGGGAAACAGCTCGTGATAAAGTTGTTCTTATGAGGAAGTCGATTATTACCGACCTTGGTATTAACGTTCCTGGCATTAACTTTAAAGATAATACGAGTTTTAGACCGCGTGGACGTTACATTATTCGTATTAAAGGTGCGAAGGCAGCTGAAGGTGTTTTGAAATCAGGGTACTTATTAGCACTGAAAACACCGAATGTAATGGCCGATTTAGATGCAGAACCAGCGAAAGATCCGATTTTCGGTGAAGATGGATATTGGATTTTAGAGCATATGGTACAAGATGCACAAATGAAAGGCTACCAAGTATTAGAGCCACTTAGCATATTAATTACACATTTAGATGTTATCGTTAGACGTAATCTGCATGAGTTAATTCAGCGTCAACATGTAAAAGACTTAATTAATTCGCTTGAAAATGATAACGGCGTTTTATTAGAAGAGATTAAGAAGAAAGAAATCGACTTATCACTCGTACAAAATGTTATTAAACAACTGCTAAAAGAAGGTATTTCTATTCGTGATTTACCAACCATTATCGAAGGTATTATTGACGGAAAAGAAATTTATCAAAACCACGTTGACGGTGTAACGTCATTCGTCCGTGAATGTATTTCAAAAGTTATTTGTGAAAATGCGAAAAATCCTGACGGTAAAATTTATGCGGCGCTCTTCTCAGATTCAATCGAGTTAGATGCGGACGTTGTGAACAATTCTTATCAAGGTTATTTATTAAACTGGGATTTAGATTTAGAATCGCGAGTCGTTGAGCAAGTACAGCGCGTATTTAAACAAGCACGATTAATGGGAAGAGAACCAGTATTATTAACGCGTAGAAAAGATTTCAGATTTGCGATTGTAAGACTGCTAGAGCGCTATCAAGTAGAAGCACAAGTACTTTGTATTAGCGAATTAGCACCAGAAATTGTTGTAGATCAAATTGCCTATATTGAATAGTAGGGGGTGAAGTAATGGAAAGTACAGAAAAGAAAGAAGCGTTAATGCGAATAAAAGCAGCTTCGAAAAATGAATTGTATCGAAAGTTATTTGACCAATATGGTACAGATTATTATTACGTTGTCGATGAAAGTGTAAAACGAAATATCCCGTTTTTTTGGAAAAAGAATTATGAAATGTTAGTTGCTTTTCCAGAGGATAAACAGGAAGAAGTGAACGAAGGTACAGCTCAATTTCATGAACAATTAATGGATGTTGTAAATGATCCTTCAGAACAAATTGTGAAGGCGAACGGAATTCAATCGGTACTACACAATTTAGAAAACGTGACGACTTCTATGTCATATGCGGCGATGAAAACAGGAAATAGTGAAGAATGGACAAGAAAGAAAGAGAGACTATTAAAGCTGTTTGAAAAAGGTATCGTCGTTGTGAAACAGACGGAAGAAACGAAAGTAACGGAAAAACAAAAACCTGTGAAAAAAGTCGTTCCCGTTAAGAAAGAAGAAGTTGTTGTAAAGAAAGAAAAGCAAGAATCTGTACCTTTTATTATTCAAAAGGTAATTCGCATGCTAGAGCAAAATGATGTAGAACAATATTTCATTCATGCATATGCTGAAAAGTTAAAAGTGAAGTTTGAGAATGCGACGATGATTACAGAAGAAGAAGTGATCGGATATATATTGGAAGATATGAGATCTCATTTCAACACGGAAAACGTTTTTGAAAAAGAAGTACAAACAATTGCATTAATCGGTCCAACTGGTGTTGGAAAAACGACGACCCTTGCGAAAATGGCATGGCAGTTTCACGCTAAGAAAAAAACGGTCGGTTTTATTACGACAGATCATTCACGCATTGGAACAGTACAGCAACTGCAAGATTACGTAAAGACAATTGGATTTGAAGTAATCGCTGTACGTGATGAGGCTGCAATGACAAGAGCACTTACGTATTTTAAAGAAGAAGCGCGTGTCGATTATATTTTAATTGATACAGCTGGAAAAAATTATCGTGCGTCAGAAACAGTGGAAGAAATGATTGAAACGATGGGACAAGTAGAGCCAGACTATATTTGTTTAACGTTATCAGCTTCGATGAAAAGTAAAGACATGATTGAAATCATTACGAATTTTAAAGGTATTCATATTGATGGTATCGTATTTACGAAATTTGATGAAACAGCAAGTAGTGGTGAATTATTGAAAATTCCAGCAGTATCATCAGCTCCAATTGTATTAATGACAGACGGACAAGACGTGAAGCAACATATACATATCGCTACAGCTGAACATTTAGCGAAACAAATGTTGCAAACATCATAGAAAAGAGGTGAAGGATAAGGCAACTGCCTTATTCAAACGAGTATGAACGGTCTTTATATAGGTTCTATGGGTATGATGAATTACATGCAGCGCATTAATGTTCATTCGAATAACGTTGCAAATGCTCAAACGACAGGGTTTAAAGCAGAAAATATGACTTCTAAAGTATTTGATGTACAAGATACATATCGCCGTGGTGATGGAGCTGTAACAAATATTGGCTCAGTCGATTACGCTGTAGTACCAGCCGCAACGCATGTGAACTTAGTACAAGGAAATATACAAATGACAAATAGTGCTACAGATTTCTTTTTAGATGACGGTGCAAACGGTACAACATCATTTTTCGTTACATCTAAAAACGATGAAACGTTTTTAACGAGAGATGGTAGTTTTACATTAAATAGTGATCGTTATTTGCAAACATCATCAGGTGCTTATGTGATCGATGTAAATAATGAACGTATTAAAATTCCGGAAAATGTTAACTTCTTCGTATCTAATAATGGAGAAATTTATAGAGAAGTGAATGATGGAACTTTGCAAGATCCAGATATTAAGAGAATAGTAATTGCACAGTTGCAAACTAAAACAGTAGATGCAGAAGCGAATGCACGTCTAATGCAAAGGGAGAACAAAAGCTTTACACTAGCAGAAGGAAACATTGCTGATTTACCGAACGGGACAGGCTTAGTAAAAAACCATATGCTAGAAAATTCAAATGTAGATATGACGAAAGAGATGGCTGATCTTATGACGGATCAAAAAATGATTTCAGCGTCACAACGCGTTATGACTTCATTTGATAAAATTTATGAAAAAGAAGCGAATGAAATATTGAGATAGGAGACTCCTAATAAAGGAGTCTTTTATTAATTAGAGATTTCAGAATTATCAATTGACTTTGCGGAGCTTCTTTTTTATATTAGTAGGTATAACTATAACTACTAAAGAGGTGAGAGTATGACAACGGCATTATATTTAGAAGATGCATACAAAACGAGTTGCGAAACAGAAGTGATAAAAGTAGAAGGGAATAAAGTATTTGTAAAAGAAACAGTTTTTTATCCAACTGGTGGGGGGCAGGAATGTGATACGGGTGTCATTGTACAAGATGGGTCTGTATTTAAAGTTGAAAAAGTAAAAAAGGAGCAGGGAGGAATAGTTCACTATATAAAAGATGGAGCACAAGTAAAATTAGGTCCTGTTAAATTAGAGATTAATTGGGAAAGACGTCATAATTTAATGCGTCATCATTCTTTACTGCATCTTATCGGAGCTGTCGTTTATGAAAAGTATGGAGCTCTATGCACTGGAAATCAAATTTATCCTGACAAAGCACGTATCGATTTTAATGAGTTACAAGAGTTATCGAGCGTGGAAGTAGAAGGAATTGTTAAGGAAGTGAATAAACTTATTGAACAAAATAAAGAAATTTCTACTCGTTATATGAGCCGCGAAGAAGCAGAAAATGCTGTAGGAATGATTAAAACAGCAATAAACCTCCTGCCAACTACTATCCAAGAAATACGCATTGTTACCATTGAAAATTTAGATGAACAAGCTTGTGGAGGCACACATGTGAAAAATACGAGTGAAATAGGAACACTTGTTATTGATAAAGTAAAAAGTAAAGGGAAACAAAATCGTCGTTTTGAAGTTAGAGCGATTTAGATTGTGAGGGGTTACCGATGGATAAAATTATAAAGGAATTACAAAAGCTGGGGTTTTCCCAGTACGAATGTAAAGCGTATATTGGACTACTAAAACATTCCCCAGTAACTGGGTATGAAGTGAGTAAACAGACAGGAGTACCTCGTTCTATGATTTACGAGGTACTCGGTAAGTTAATGGATAAAGGAGCGGTACATATTGTACCTTCTGAACCAGTTAAATATGTACCAGTACCAGCTACCGAATTAATGAATCGAATGCGAAAAGACTTTGAAAAGTCCTTTGAATTTTTAGATGAGAAATTAAATTGTTTAGAGCAAGAGCGACAAATAGATGTAATTTCGCATATTCGCTCAAATGATCGTGTTTTAAAAGAAATATGCAATATAATTAGTAGAGCGAAGGAAGAGTTATGGATTTCTGTATGGGAAGATCAAGTACATGAAATTGAGCCATACATTCATCAAAAGGAAGAGGAAGGCGTACATATATTTTCAATCCTATTTGGCGCTCCAGAAACAAAAATAGGCGCGACGTTTCACCATAATTATATGACGCCCCACGTTGTTGAAAAGAGAATGGGTGGTCATTTAACTGTAATCGCGCGTGACGGGGAAGAAGTATTAATTGCGAACTTCTCAAATGATAGTACTTCATGGGCCGTTACAACGTATGACCCAGCACTAGTTCTCGTTGCTACAGAGTATGTGCGCCACGATATTATGGTCGAAGAAATCACGAAGGAATTTGGAGCTGATAAGTTAGATACGTTGTGGCGTGAAAATATAGATTTAGTTCATGTCGTAACAGGAAAACGAACTTTGGAAGGAATGGAGGATGATTGAGATGAGTAAAGCTCAGGCACATGTAGCTTTGCAGAGCGATGATACATTTCAGCAAGGAGTAAAAGATTGTTTACCAACTGTATTTGGTTATTTAAGCATCGGCATAGCAGCTGGTGTCATTGCAAAAACAGCAGGTTTCTCCATCATTGAAATTGCGTTTATGTCTACTTTAATTTATGCAGGTTCTGCCCAATTTATATTAGCTGGTATGTATGCAGCTGGTGCACCTGCTTCTGCAATTATTTTTACCGTATTTTTTGTTAATTTACGTCATTTATTAATGAGCGCAGCGCTTGCACCGTATTTTACGAAAATTCCTCTATTTAAAAACTTAATCATCGGTTCGCAAATTACAGATGAAACGTTCGGCGTTGCAGTGCAGCATGCAGCGCAAAAAGGATATTTGGGTGAAAGATGGATGATTGGGCTTAACGTAACAGCATATTTAAATTGGATACTTGCTACCATTATTGGCGGGCTATTTGGTGAGTGGATACCAGATCCGCATACATACGGGATGGATTATGCATTACCAGCGATGTTTATCGGATTATTTGTACTTCAGCTCATAAGTAGTAAACCGAAACTTGCAATTCATCTTACTGTTGCAATTATAGCGATTATAATTGCATACGTTTCACACTTATTTATGCCAGATAGTATAGCGGTTATTATCGCAACCTTATTAGCTGCGACGATCGGAGTGGTGATTGAAAAATGGAAATGAGATTAGACGTATTATTACTTTTATTAGCAGCAGGTGCTGTCACACTCGTGCCACGTATTTTACCTCTACTCGTATTTAGTAAACTACAAATTCCAGATTGGGGTTTAAAATGGTTAAATTACATACCAATTGCGATATTAGCAGCACTTTTAGCACAAGTTCTATTTATGCATGAGACGGTGCAGTGGGATTACCTGATCGCAGCAATTCCAACATTTCTTGTAGCGATATATACTCGTAGTTTATTAGGTACAGTATTAACGGGAGTGATTGTGATTATTTTGTTACGTTTCTTTTTCTAAAAAGGATTACGCTCATATAATAGCGAAAAGTGTAATAACATGAAAGATATAGGGGTGGTGTTATGATACTTTTAACGATAGGAGCAATATTATTAACGTTGTTTATTTTCTTTATTATCGGTTTCATTACGTTTATGATGTTTGTTGATAAGGCGACACCTCAAATATATTATACACCTTGTGAATCAGTGACAGTGAAAGCTAAAGGTAAGCATAGAGGGAAGAAAAGTTGATGATAGCTTTTCTTCCTTTTTCTATTACATCCCCGAAAGAACTAACAACAATAACCCAAATAGAAAACTAATACAGGAAAGAAAACCGATACATATTGCGAACACACGATTGTTTCTCCATTCTCGCCAGAAAACGATACAACCTAAAATACAAAGAAAAAACCAAATGGGAAAGAATATGAATTCGCTAAATTTCTCTGGGAGTAACGTATAAAAAGTTGTTACATATAAGATCCAATTTGTAAATAATAAAATGCAAACGATAATAGATTGTAAGTGGGGGCGTTTGAAAAACTCCCCCTTTTTTACGGTTACAAAAATGATAGTTAGCGCTGAGAAGAAGGCAATGAGTATGAAAATCAGTAAGAGTAATGTAAGTGTCATTTACATCTCCTTTATAAGAGTGTTTTTTACAAGAAATGAATCTATTAAATCGTATGCTTGATTTGTAGAGTGCACGTTATATTTTTCAGTGTACGGATTTAGAAAACCATGTTCACCGTGTAGTTGGTGTATTTCTAATAAAGGATTTTTTTGTTGCTGCAATGTTTGAATGAAAGAGGGTACTGAAAAACTAGCTTCTTTTTCAGGGAAAATAAGTAAGGTAGCACATGTTGGTTTCATATGAATATAGTCACGTATACGGGAACCGTAACAACCGATAATAAAATCTATGTTCGGATTGTTACTACATAGCCACGAGATGGTAGCACCAACACTAAAGCCGATAAGTCCAATATGTGTGTAACTACTAGAAAGATGAGTAATGAATTCTTCAATTTGCTTTTTTCCATTATCAAATCCAATATGATTTATAAAAAAATGATATGCTTTTTCTTCATCACTATAATGAAATGCATGTTGCGATTGTAGCAGATTAGGACAGAATACATCTATATGAGATGAAGTGAAGTGGTGGGTAACGTGATGCATATGGTCGTTCACACCATATATTTCATGAACAACAACGAGAGCTAATTTTTTCTTCATCGTTACAATGTACCTCTATGAAACTTAAATTCTTTCTCAACAAGGCAGATGCGCAAGTGGAAGTTTCCATACCATTGCTCACGGCCTCTTTTTTTCGCTTCTTTATGTAAGGCGTTTTGTTTCCAGTTTTCAATAGACTCAAGTGACTCCCAATAAGAAATTGTGATTCCGAGTCCCGAATGATCTCGTACACTTTCTACACCTAGAAATCCAGGTTGCTGTTTTGCAAGTTCCTCCATTTTGTCAGAGGCGGCACTATAATCTGTCGTATCATTTGATAAATTAGAAGTGAATATAACTGCATAATAATGCTTGTTTTTTTCTAAAGCAGATTTCATTATCTTTCCCCCTTAATATATAGTGCGAATAATTCATTTATAGTTTGTATTGTAGCAGGTTAAAAAAAGAAAAGAAGTAGAAGGTTCTTATTTTTTTAGTTGTTGTAAAACAAGGGGTATAGAGAATTTATATTAAAGTAAGAAAAATGCCACTTCAAAATCGAAGTGGCAT
>NZ_BOQB01000177.1 GCF_018332475.1 Bacillus sanguinis
TTGTTTTTTAATAGTATAAAACCCACTCTTAAAAATAGTTGAGAGTGGGTTTTATGTTGTTATTGAGAAAAAAGTTTACTTTAATTAATATGAATATTTGTTTATATGATGAATGTACGTAATAGTACATAATAAAAATATTATTTTTTTGTCACAAAAATGAGCATTCTGGTTTCTCTATAATGCAGGCATCAAAAGAGAGAGAGGTTTTATTCACATGCAAACAATAAAAAGTGAAGAGAGGAATGTTTCACATATAACATTTGAAGCGTTGTTTAAACAAAACTATGCGTATGTTGTTAAACAAATAATATGGATCATTAAAGAACAGACGGTTGCTGAGGAATTAGCGCAAGAGGTGTTTTTGCAACTGTATCATTCAGATTGGAAATCTATAGAAAATTTACGCGCTTGGCTTATAAAGTCTTCTACTTATGTCGCTTATAACTACATTCGCTCTGAAAAGAGACATCAGGCAAGAATTGATAAAGAAACCCAGTATCAAGAAGTTCAAATTGATTCGTCACTAGATGATGAATGGATTAGAAAAGAAGAAATTACAAAAGTACAAATGGTTTTGCGAAAAATGAAAGAACAAGATCGAACGATATTGCTAATGAAATTTTCAGGGTTTCGATATAAAGAAATAGCGCAACTACTTCAGATTGACGATTCATCTATTGGAACAATGTTGGCAAGAGCTAAACTAAAATTCCGGAAAATTTTTGAACAAATGGAGGGAAACTAAATGACTTGTTATGAAATTGGATCCATTCAATCATATATTGATGGCGAACTTTCGCGTGAGGAAAGAAAACAATTTATAAAGCATTTAGACAAATGTAAGGAGTGTCAAAATTTATTAATTGAGCTAACAGAATTAAATCAATGGGAACATTCAACACTAGCCAAGGAGAAGCTTCATGAGACTCCAGAAATAAATATTGATGTCGAAAAAGCATGGCAAACATTTAATAGTTATAACCAAACTAATAATATACTTAGTACAAATCAAACGATAGAAAGAAAGCAGGGAGTATTTTCAAATATGAATAAAAAATCAAAACGTTTCATGTATACGGCGGTTGCTGCGGTAGGTATTTTTACTATAGCTATAATCCCGCAAGTTCAAGTTGCAGCAACTAATATTGCTTCTTACTTTGCTAATGAGGTTTTAAATGATTCAGTTGTGAATGAAGGGAGTAAAGATGAAAACGGCGTACAGCAAGAAGGTAGGTTGAAAGGGCAGTTTATACCTATTGATGAAAAGATAATAGATCAAGGGATAACTGTACATTTTAAAGAATTATATGTGGCAGACGCACGTATATCTGTTCATTATAGAGTGGAGAAAGCCGATGGAACTCTAATGCCATTTGAATTTGATACAAATGGATTAGATATAAAAAGCGATGGGAAAATAAAAGGACAACAAGAAGAAAACCCTGAATATAACATAGGAAATGGTATGTTTTCACAATTATCATTTATTCAAGGTGAAGACAATTTGCCATTCGAATTAATGTCAGAAGGAAAAAAATTAGAGCATGTGGGCATCCGTGATAAAGACAGACCAGAAGGTGTCATTACATTTGTTGAAGGTCCTGAAGGAAAAGGTTCCTTTAAACAACCTTTAACATTAGATATAAACATTAATAAAATAGGAAAAACAGCTGGATCTTGGAAAGGGCAGTTTCAAATTAATCCTGAAAAAATAAATAAGTAAAACAAATTTATATGAATAAAAGAATAACACAATACATGTCGAGTGCTATCTTTATCTATTGTTTCGCTTTCATCATGTTTGTTTCTTACATTATTTTAACTATCTCTATTATTTACTAATCAAATAGTAACGAAGAATTTCAATGTATTAGATAACCGATTTTTAATGGTTAAAGTTTAGAGAAATCACCAAATAAACAATTGAATGAGACGAGCATATACTAATAAATGACACAATGCATTTATGGTTTATAATCGTATGTAAAGAGCGCCTTAGGGAGCTCTTTTTTTTATTAAAATTCATGCACTTATATGAGTTGTTCTTTATTTATATCATCGCCCTTACATTATGTAATTTTGCATAATGTTACATAAATTGTGCATTTTCTCTTTTTTTCGACAGAAACAGTGAGTATACTTTGTACAAGCTTTCTATTTCAAAAATTATACGAGGTGAAAAAATGAAAAACAAAAAGACATTAACTAAGGTAGCTTTAACAACAGGCTTAGCTTTAACAGCTGTAGCACCATACGGAGTAGGTCATGCAGAGGAAACAGATCAACTACAAGTTCAAATTCAGGAGGAATCGTTCCGTTCGGGTGAACTTACACAACCGTCACAAAAGGCACCAGAGAATGTAGTAAAAGATGCTCTGAAGGAGAAAACAGAACAAGCTCTTTCTCCAAAGCAAGTCAATGGAGAAACAGGAGTAGATTATAAAGTTCTTCAAAAACGTGGTTCATATGATGGGACTACACTTGTACGTATTCAGCAAACATACGAAGGAAAAGAAGTATATGGTCATCAATTAACTGCACACGTAGATAATAACGGTGTTATTAAAAGTGTTTCAGGTGATAGCGCACAAAATTTAGAACAAGAAGAATTGAAAAAACCTATCAATCTATCAAAAGATGAAGCAAAACAATATATTTATACGAAGTACGGGAACGATATCAATTTTATTTCTGAGCCAGAAGTTAAGGAAGTTATTTTTGTTGATGAACATAATGGACAAGCTAGCAATGCATACCAAGTTACATTTGAAGCTGCCACACCAAAATATGTTTCCGGAACATATTTAGTAAATGCACAAAATGGTGATATGTTAAAAAATATGGTGCAAGAGTCTAACTTGAAAGCAAGTGAAAAACTAGTTGGAGCCTTAAAGAAAAGTAAAAAAAGCAGTCTTACATCATTAACGGGAAATGGAAAAGATGATTTAGGAATTTCTCGTTCATTTGGTATTTCTAAACAAAATAATGGAAAATATGCTCTTGCTGATTATACAAGAGGGCAAGGAATTGAAACGTATGATGTGAATTACAGAGATATTACTAAAGAAGAAAGCTATTATCCTGGTACATTAGCAACTAGTACTTCGACAACCTTTAACGATCCGAAAGCAGTAAGTGCTCATTACTTAGCAACAAAAGTTTTTGATTTTTATAAAGATAAATACAAGCGTAATAGCTTTGATAATAAGGGACAAAAGGTAGTTTCAGTTGTACACGCTTGGGATTCTGAAGAGACGAATGATCCGAAAAATTGGCAGAATGCATTAAGTGCTAATAATGGTAGTATGCTTGTATATGGTGATCCTATTGTCAAAGCATATGACGTAGCTGGCCATGAATTTACACATGCTGTAACTTCTAGTGAATCTAATCTTGAATATTACGGTGAATCTGGTGCGATTAATGAGGCGCTATCTGATATCATGGGGACATCTATTGAGAAATACGTAAATAATGGAAGCTTTAACTGGACAATGGGAGAACAAACTGGATCTGTCTTCCGTGATATGGAAAACCCAGCTTCTGTTCCATCTTCACTTGGAGTACCTTATCCAGATGATTACAGTGAATTTAATGATTTTAATGGATGGGATCAAGGTGGCGTTCATTTTAATTCAAGCATTATTAATAAAGTTGCGTATCTCATTGCAAAAGGCGGAACTCATAACGGTGTAACTGTTAAAGGAATTGGTGAAGATAAAATGT
>NZ_BOQB01000178.1 GCF_018332475.1 Bacillus sanguinis
AATAAACAAGAAACCAGCCATTTTATAGGCTGGTTTCTTGTTTATTTCAGTAATTCCTTTATATTCTCAGCATGATACACTTCACAAATATAAAATATACATTTGCAGTTACTTACAATTTGATATTTTCTAGTTGGATACACATTCGCCGTAACAGAGCATCCATCAAACAATTCAATAATATTTCCAGATGGCTGATATCCTTCATATAATACATTTCTTCTTACTTCCATCTTTTCTATAAGTTTTTCAACTGGAATGTTTCCACTCTCTAATTCATTCTTAATTGAATTTGGTAAAAACGAAGTGTCCGCAAAAATTAAATTTTCGGATAACACTTTTCCTTTATAACTAACATGAGATACACGGTAAAGAAATGTTCCGTTTTTATCAAAGAAATTCTTTGCTTCTTTCGGGATGTACTGTCTATCAATTACCTCTTGTTCAAGAACATCAAACTGAACTGTATCAATCAATAGCTTTTCTAAAGCATGAATAGATGATGTATCTCCAGAAAATAAAATATTTTTAATTGCTTGTACATTATAAGTGAATTCATTTTTTCTATTTTCCGCTACTAACATGAGGAACACCTCTTCTATAAAATATTTTATTAAACTTATTTAAGATTTAAAAGCGATACTGCGTCTAATTGAGTAATTTCGGTCACTTCTTTACTAAATATTGCAATGGAAGCCAAATAATCTAAACTTGGTCTTATATCTTCCATCATTGTAGTTTCTACTAACTTATGTCTATCCTTAAAAACTAACAATTTTGGAGGGTCATTGGGAGCAGATACAGTAATATCCACTGGTGCAATCATTAGTCCTTCACCTGTTGCTTTGAGCACTGCTTCTTTTCGAGTCCAATATGTTAAAAAACCTTCTATTTTCTGTTCATTAGGTAATTTCATAATTTTCGCTATTTCAATGTCCGTTAATACACCCTCTGCCATTTTCATAACATCTACATTTGGATTCATTTGTTCAACATCAACGCCTACAGGTGCAGATTTTGTAAATGCAACAACAACCCACTCACCCGAATGTGAAACAGATAACTGCGGCATGCCTTCTGGTAATTGTGGTCTACCATGTTGTAACTTACATACTGGGCATATTCGACTAATCGGTACTTGAACAGGTGAGATAGAAAGTATTTGCCCAAGAACTAATCTACTAATTACACAACCTATTATAAATCGTGCACGATCTGCCGAATGGTGATATGAATTTGCTTTCTCTCGTTCAACGTCATTTAGTAAATTGTAATGCCATGATTGTAAATCTGAAATTCTTGCCCACCATATTTGACAGTTATTCTCATTCAAAGTTGGTACAGAATCTACAACGTTACTCTCTATCATGTAAACTCTCCTTTATACAACGAATTTCAGTTGTTATTCATTGACAAGTGCTTTCTCTTTTTTGGATACGGATAACATTTTTTCTTTCTTCTTTGACATTACTTCTTTATCAGAAATACGTAAAGAAAATAGTAATGCTACGAGCAAAAATATTGCTGATCCAATTAATGCCGCTTGATATGGTAAGAAATCTGAATGGGTATTATTTTGTACACTATTATTTCCAAACCCAGCTAGTATACTAGCTAAAACAGCAACTCCTATCGCTGAACCTATTCGATTTTGCACATTAAATATAGTAGTTGCTCTGCCCATAGAAGGTGGTGTGATATTGTTAAATGCAGAAAATTGAACTGCTCCCACAGACTGGCCTAAGAATATACCGATACCAAACAATAGTGCCCGAATTTGCCATGGATTCGTATCGTGATTTACAAAGCTTAATAGAACAAAGATAATCGCCGTACTAATTAACCCAATAGAAATTACCTTACGAGCCCCTAATTTCTTATATGACCAAGGTACAATCTGTGACGATATCATTAATCCAATTGCCTCTGGGAATGTCGTAAGACCTGATTCCAATGCGGAAACTCCTATTACATTTTGATACATAAGCGGAAAAACAAATAACATTCCTAGTAAACCTGCAGATGAAAACAATGAAATAAGACTCATTTTTCTAAAGACTGGTTCTTTTAATAAGCGTAAATCTAACATCGGTTGCTTAACTCTAAGTTCTACAATGATAAACAAAGTAATAAATACAATCCCAGTCATTCCAGTACTTATAATTTCTGCAGAAACCCATCCTTTTGATGGCCCTTGACTGAGTGCATATATTAGCATCGAAAATCCTGGTGCTGAAAGAACAAAACCGAGAGAATCAAAGCGACCAGCTGATTTTTCAATATGCTCTTTTAAAAATAGAAGACCGAATAATAACGCCATGATTCCAAATGGTAGATTAATATAAAATGCCCAGCGCCAAGACATTTGATCTACAAAGAAACCACCAATAATTGGTCCTACTGCCGGTGCGACAGCAATTGGCAACACAATAAACCTTGAAATTTTCGGCCTTTCCTCTGGTGAAAATGTTCGGAATAACATCGCCATCCCAACTGGTGTTAAAAGCCCCCCGCCAGCCCCTTGCATGATACGAAAAATATTCAATAAAGTAATATCGTTCGCTACTCCGCATAATGCAGACGCAGTTGTAAATACGAAAAGAGCAGTTAGAAATACCCTTTTCGTACCGAAGCGATCACCTAACCAACCAGAAATCGGAAGGAAAACAGCTAAGCTAACTAAATATCCAACATTAACTGTACCCATTGCAGATGGGGGCACTTGTAGTTCTTTACTTATCGTTTGTAATGCTACATTCACAATTGTTGCATCCATCGCAGCCATAAACATCGCTGTTATATATACGATGCTTACAACTACTTTTGGATTTATTTTTTCCTTCATTATCGTTTTCCTACTAATATTTTCTCGCCAACTTGATTACTTTTCGGATTCAAATCTTTCCAGTTATTCTCAACATATTGTAAACATTCATTCCTACTAGCTTCTTCATGTACGACATTCCAACCAATAGGTACATCAAGAAATTCCGGCCAGAGAGAATACTGGCCCTCCTCATTTTTTAATACTTTATATGTGTAATTATCATTTTCAAACGGATTCGTCATACTGTACTTACCCCTTTCTTATTCTGCAAATATTTCGCTAATACTTGTCCAATTTCTGTAAGTGGACCTGGTTGACATAAATCCTTATGTCTACAATCAATATCGTGTTGCACAATTTGTCCATTTAAATAATTTAACCACGTATTTGGAGAGATAGGATCAAACCAGTCTGGTATAACAGTAGATCTAAAGAATAAGATATCTCCGTTATAAACTTTCGGTACATATTTCCCTAACAACCCTACTGAATTTACATATGTTTCTTTCAAGTTCAATATAGTCTCTTCTTCAAGACTTGCTAATGCACTTCCATCTTTTCGAAGGATTTCAACTGCACTTTCCATTGTAAGTGGTTTGCCATCCATGTTATCTGGGTCATATCCGCCTAAAGCAAGTAATGCGATTAGTGCTTCTTCTTCAGTAGGCGCTTCCGTATTCGGTAAGAAGTGTCCAGGATAAGAATCAAGCATAACGAGTAATTCTACTGCTTCCCCTTCATTTTGTAGTTGCGCCGCCATTGCATGCACAACATTTCCTCCGAGCGACCAACCGAGTAAACGATATGGTCCGTAAGGCTGTACTTCACGAACGTGTTTTAAATAATCCGCCGCCATCTCCTCTAAACTTTTTGGAAGTTCTTCATTTTTAGCAATACCACGTGCTTGCACACCGTAGATCGGATAATCTGTTCCTAAAGATTTCATAAGTCCTGCATAACACCAACTTAATCCACCTGCTGGGTGTACACAAAATAGTGGTAATTGATCCCCGCTTGCTCGTAATGGAAGCAATACATCAAGTGCACTTTGACCATTTCCCACTTTAAGTCTTTCAGCAAGACCTGCAACAGTAGGTGCTGCAAATAAAGTTCCGATATTTAATTCAACCCCAAGTGCCTCTTTAATACGGCTCATAAGCTGCACTGCAAGAAGTGAGTGGCCACCTAGATCAAAGAATCCGTCATCAATTCCAATTTGAGGCACACTTAAAACTTCTATAAACAAGTCACATAACATTTCTTCTTGCGGTGTTCTTGGCCCACGACTAGAAGATGATGCGATAAATTCTGGAGCTGGCAATGCCTTTCTATCTAATTTACCGTTTGGAGTTAAAGGTAACTCCTCTACTACTACAAAAGCGTATGGAACCATGTAATCTGGTAAACTACCACCAGCATACTGACGCATTTCATTCGTATCAATCATTTCATGATTTGATGCAACGATATAAGAAACTAACCGTTTATCCCCTGGTTGATCTTCCCGTACAATAACGGCTACTTGCTGAACTTTAGGATGTTTCATTATTACCGCTTCTATTTCACCTAACTCAATTCGGAATCCGCGAATTTTTATTTGATGATCTGCACGTCCTATATAATCTAACGTCCCATCTTGACCCCAACGCGCTAAGTCTCCAGTACGATACATTCTTGTACCTGGCTTACCAAATGGATCTGCGATAAACCGTTCTGCAGTTAAGCCTGCTCTTCCTAAATATCCACGCGCAAGCCCTGCACCTGCAACATACATTTCTCCAACTACTCCAGGTGGCACTGGTTGTAAATAGTTGTCTAACACATACACTTTAAGGTCAGGTATACTGCACCCAATTAAACTATTTGCTCGTAAAGAGACGATAGTCTCATCTAATTCAATATAACTAACATGTACTGTCGTCTCCGTAATACCGTACATATTAATAAGTTTTGGTGCGTTATGGGGATGTCGACTATACCAATCTTCTAATCGACTTAGCTCAAGTGCTTCTCCTCCAAAAACAACATATCGTAAAGATAATTTTTGGCCAATCTCTTCATTTTCACGATCTGCTTGCATCAATTGATAGAACGCTGATGGAGTTTGGTTTAAAACCGTAACCTTTTCTTTAACAAGAAGCTGTAAAAATTCTTTCGGCGAGCGACTTACATTATGTGGCACTACAACTAAACGCCCTCCGTATAATAAAGGTCCCCAAATTTCCCAAACCGAGAAATCAAAAGCGTATGAATGGAACATCGTCCAAACATCGTTTCCGTCAAACTGGAACCAATGATCAGTCGCTCCTAAAAGTCTTACTACATTTTGATGAGGTATCATAACGCCTTTCGGTCTACCTGTTGAACCTGACGTATAAATAACGTAAGCAATATGTGAAGGAGTTAACGGCTTCACACGCTCCATTTCATCAATATTATCTTCACTATATTTCTCAATTGCTTCTATTACTTTTTCATCATCAACTAAAATTTTTAGTTTCTCATCACATTCAACTTCCACATCTGAATTTGTTAAAACACATGATGGTTTCGCATCGTGGAGCATAAATGAAATACGATCAGACGGGTAATCTGGATCTAATGGAAGATAACCTGCTCCTGCTTTAAGAACCGCGAGTAAACTCACAACCATATTTAAAGATCTCGGCATTGCTAAAGCAACGAGTTGATCAGGACCAATTCCTTTCGCTATTAACAAACGAGCTATTTTATTCGCTTTTTTATTTAACTCTTCATAAGTTAACTTTTCATCTTCAAAGACGACAGCAATAGCATTTGGATTTATATGAGCCTGCTTTTCAAATAATTGTGATAATGTCATTTCTGGTACAATTTGAAAACCACCATTCCACTTTTCTAACACTGTATTTTTCTCTGCTAACGTTAAAATTTTTAATCTACCAATTGATTGATCCGGATTCTCTACTGCATCATCTAATAACAAAATGTATCGTTCTATTAATTTTTGCACCGTTTCACGTTTATATAAATCAGTACTAAACTCTAATAATCCGTGTAAGCCGTTTGGAGTACCATCAACGCCGTTATTCTCGCTAATTTCAAATGTTAGATCAAATTTTGCAGAGCCGACGCTTTGAATTTCAAGTTTCGCTTCTATATCAGGAGCATCAAAGGTTGCTTCTGGCGTATTTTGGAAAGCTAACATAACTTGAAACAGCGGATGACTATTTCGAGTACGTACTGGGTTTAACACTTCAACAAGTCGTTCAAATGGCACATCTTGATTTTCATAAGCTGCAAGATTTACTTGCTTCACTCTATTCAATAATTCTTTAAAACTTGGATCTCCTGATGTATTTGTACGCAACACTAATGTATTTACGAATAAACCGACTATGTCAGAGAGTGCATCATCGTTCCTTCCAGCAATCGGACTACCGATTGGTATGTCAGTACCTGCACCTAACCTTGTAAATAGCGCACTAAGTCCTGCTTGCAACACCATAAACAAGCTAACTCCGTTTTTCCGTGCAAGTTCTACTAACCTACTATGCATACCCGCATCTATTTGAAAATGAATTGTTTCTCCTCGATAACTCGTTTCAATTGGACGCTGGTAATCTGTAGGTAACTCCAATTGATCTGGTAACCCCTTTAGCTCTTTCTTCCAAAACTCTAATTGTGTTGAAATGAGACTCATTTCTGTAGTTTCATCACCTAACAATTGTTGTTGCCAAAGTGCATAATCTGCGTATTGAACTGGAAGTGTCTCCAGCTGCGCTCTTTCACCTTGACATCGCGCTTTATATGCCGTTGTAAAATCTCTCGTTAACGGTTGTAATGACCAGCCATCCCCTACAATATGGTGCAATAGTATTAGTAATACATGTTCGTTTTCATTCACTGTAAATAGATGCAAACGAACTGCTGGTTCAACATCAAGGTTAAAGCTATATCTTACCGCCTCAGCAAGCACACTTTCTAATTCCTCTTTACATGTTTTTGTTTTAATCATTGCTAGATTTATATTTCCCATATTTAAAATTTTCTGATAAGAACTACCTAATACGTTAGGGAAAATTGTTCTCAGTGTTTCATGTTTCTCGACTACATCATAAAAAGCACCTTGCAATGCTTCCTCGTTCAACTTTCCATACAAACGAATGACTAACGGGATATTATATGTAGGGCTTGGACCTTCTAAACAATTTAAGAACCATAACCTACGCTGTGCAAATGAAAGTGGAACTTCACTTGGTCTACTTACTTTCTGAATAGCTGGTCGTGCATTTTTTGCTCCATCCAGTTGCTTCGCTAGTTCAGCAACAGTTGGCGATCCGAATAGTTTTCCAATTCCTAATTCGACACTTAACGTTTCACGAATTCTTGCCATTAAACGAGATGCAAGAAGCGAATGGCCTCCCATTTCAAAGAAATTATCATCAATGCTAATACGAGAAACACCAAGTACTTCTGCAAATAAATCACATAATATTTCTTCTTTCGGATTTCTAGCAACTCTCTCCTTATTCATTTCATTAAAATCAGGAGCTGGTAATTTCTTTCTATCAACCTTTCCATTTGGTGTTAATGGTAATTCTTCTAACAACACAAACGCTGATGGTACCATATAATTCGCTAAGCTTTCTGAAACATAAGAACGAATTTCGGAAAGTTTAATCGTTTCCTTCTCTTCTGCAATGATATACGCAATGATTCGCTTATCATTTGGGCGGTCTTCTCGTACCATTACTACTGCTTGCTTAATACTTTCATGTCGTTGTAATACCATTTCAATTTCAGCTAATTCAATTCGGAAACCACGAATTTTAATTTGATGATCTGCGCGGCTCACATATTCTAACACACCATCATTGCGCCATTTTACTAGATCACCTGTACGGTACATGCGCTGCCCTCGTTCTCCATAAGGATTTGCAACAAAACGTTCAGCCGTTAACTCTGTTTTTCCTAAATATCCGCTTGCAAGCCCTTCCCCTGTAATATATAATTCACCAATTACTCCAGGTGGTACTGGTTGTAAACCTGCATCTAATACATATACAGCTGTACTACAAATCGGCTTTCCAATAGGAGGTATACCACTTTCTCTTTCATCGATGTTCATGACAGTAGACCAAATCGTCGTTTCAGTTGGTCCATATAAGTTTGTAATAGTACAACCTAATTCTTTTAATGTTTTTGCTAAATGGGCTGGAAGTGCTTCGCCACCTACGAGCACATTTAGTCCTTGTAGCTTCTCTGGATATTCCGTTACTAATGCCTGCCAAAGCGTCGGTGTAGCTTGCATAATTGTCACTCTTTCTTCTTGTAACAATGCCGTTAACGCAGAAGGTTCTTGAATTACTTCTTTTTGTGCGATTGTTAAACTTGCACCACTAATAAGAGGTAAATAAATTTCGAGAGCTGAAATATCAAACGCAAATGTTGTAACTGCTAATAAATGATCGTTTTTATGTAATGAAAACACATCATCCATAGCCAATAAAAAGTTACTTAAAGCTTTCATAGGAACAATTACACCTTTTGGATTGCCGGTTGAGCCTGAAGTGTAAATTGTATAGGCTGGGTTTAAAAGTGATACATCATTCTTACATGCTATATTCATACGAGAATATGTATGTAACGCTAATTTCGTTTCTTCGTCATCTAATACAATTTTTTTCATATCATTTTCTATAACTAACTTAGATGAAACAGATGAATGTGTTATGACACAAACTGGTTTTGCATCATTTACAATATAATTAACTCTTTCTGCTGGGTATTCTGGATCTATTGGTAAATACGCTGCACCAGCCTTTAAAACTGCTAGCATACTGACTACCATTTCTACTGATCTAGGAAATACTAAAGCTACAAACTGATTTGGTCCTATTCCTTCTTCTACTAAATAGTGTGCTAGTTCATTCGCTCGTTCATTTAGCTCTTTATACGTAAGATTTATTCCGTTACAAGTTACTACTATTTTATTTGGAATTTTTTGTACTTGTTTTTCGAATAGTATAGGTAAAGAGATTAACTCTTCAACTTCTTTAGTTTCATTCCATTCGAATAAAACTTTTTGATTTTCTTCAGGAAGAGTAATGTTTATACTTCCAATCGACGCATCTTTTTCATATTCATTTATCACTAATTCTAATACATTCATAAATCTTTCTTTATGCAATGCTAGTTCCGCACCATTATATACTTCTGGGTTCGCATCAAAATGAATCATTAGCTCATTTTCATCGAAACGTTTATAAACATTTATCGATAAATCATCGACAGGTCCTGCTGATAAATTATGTGTAATACCACGATTCCCAGCAAAGTTAAGCCCATAATCAAAAGGCATCACATTCACTAACGGTCCAAATAATCTTTGGTTTTCACCTAGTAATTTTAAGTCTCTTCTTAATTCCTCATGACGGTATTTATGATGATGACGTACATCTCGAATTTCTTTTGAAACTTGCTGTAATAATTCCGCAAGAGTTATATTTGGAGTTACAGTGAGACGAAGTGGTACTAAATTCATTACCATACTCGGTGTATGAATAGATGTAGAACCGAGACGCCCCATCATCGGTAAGCCTAATACAATATCATTTTCTCCTGTTAACTTATGCATATAAATACTTGTTACAGCGACAATGAATTCTGGCCAACTTGTTAACGAAATATTGATATCTTCTAGTAAAGTTTTCGTGCTAGAACTAGATAAATACGCTGTTTCTCGTAAAAATCCATTTGATGTTCTCGGTGCTCTTTCCGCTAAGCTCACAACTTCTGGTTCATCTGCAAACTTCTCTAACCAAAAAATACGATCTTCCTGAAATTGTTTCGACTCACGATATACAATATCTTCTTGTATAATCTTTGAAAGAGAACCAAATGGCTTCTCTTTCTTATTTGTTTCTTCTATAAGTGTTGTATACTCTTTCGCTACCTTTTGGCTAAGAAGTGAAAATCCATAGCCATCCATCACAATGTGATGAATGCGCTGATACCAAAAGAAACGATTATTTTCAACTTGAATAAGTGCTTCAGTAAATAATGTATCTTTTTTCAAATCGACTGGCATAGATAAATCATTTTTCATCCATACTTTAGCAGCTTCTTCAGGATTTTCTTCTTTACGAACGTCAATAAAATGCATTTGAAACTGTAATTCTTTAATAACTTGCCATGGACCAATTTCATCCTCTTCGAAGCAAACATGCAACGCTTCTGCTTCCATTACAACTTTACATACTGCTAATTCAAAAATATCTTGATTAATATTTCCGCTTATTTCAACATACTCCCCAGTATTATAAATCGGATTAAGCGGATCTAATTGTTGCGCAAACCACATACCAGACTGCGCAGATGATAACGGATGACGCACCATTTGACTATTAGGCATTCTTTACTACCCCTTTATTATGTAGTCTATATTAAAGTACATGTTCTGTTTGCGGAGATAAGAAGCGATACCAATCAACAACCGTTGGGTTCTCTGCTAAATCCGCAAAAGTAATTTCTTTTCCTTCGCGACGCCACTTCTCTACTAAACTCATAATTCTGACCGAATCAAGTCCTCTATTTAATAAATCTTCATCAGTCTCAATACTTTCTACTGGTTCACGAAGTAATTGTGCAACTAGTTCATGTACTTCCTGTAAAGTAATCCCTTCACTCTTATTACCTTTTACACTTTGTAAATCTTTTAACAGTAAGTGGGTGGATGTCGTTACTGCACATCTACTAGACGCATACTCCAATGCTTGCTTATGATGCTCTAATGAAAAATCCGCCACTGCATCTGCTACAAAGAACGGCTCTATACCATCCATAAACGCTTCACAAGCTGTTAAAAGGCAGCCAATATGCGCATAAATACCACAAATAATGAGTTGATCTCTTCCTTGTTCATTTAAAATTTCTAATAGATTTGTCTTTTTAAATGCACTATATCTCCATTTTGTTAAGAATATATCATCCTCATTAGGGGAAAGTTCATCGACAATTTTCTTTTTATCTGGTCCAGCAGGAATACCGTCACCCCAGAAGTCTTGTAATAATCCTCGTTGTTCTAACGTTTGTCCACCTGGTTGCGCTGTATAAACAACTGGTATACCAAGTTCCTTACATTTTTCTCTTATCACCTTAACATTTGAAATGAGCTCTACTTTCGGTGATTCTTTATCGCTATATGCATCAAGAAAATATTCTTGCATGTCATGGATTAGAAGAACCGCACGCTTCGGATCTGGTGTCCAGTTCACTTTATTTTTTGGTAGTTCTGATTCAACTGGCATTTTGTATACTGAAATAGATGGGATAGCCATCTAATCACTTCCTTCCAATTTTTATATTATTTATCGTTTTACCGTAATAAGTTTTTCAGCAATGACTTTACGTAATTCTTTTTTGCTTACTTTTCCCACACCTGTTTGCGGGAATGATTCAATAAATTCAATTCGATCTGGAATCTTATAAGCAGCTATACCGCGTTCTCTTAAAAACATTTTTAATTCACTTACTGCCGGAGCTTGTCCGCGAGCTATTACAAATGCACAAGTACGTTCTCCTAAGTAATCGTCAGGCATTGATACAATTGCTACATCATGTACTGCATCATGTGCTAATAGATGATTTTCAACTTCTTCCGCAGCAACTTTCTCACCACCACGGTTAATTTGATCTTTATCTCTTCCTTCTACTATGATGTAACCTTGTTCATTTACTTTTACAAGATCTCCTGTACGATAAAATCCGTCCTTTGTAAATGACCTTGCATTATGCTCTTCTGCTTTATAATAACCACGAATTGTATAGGGCCCTCGTGTTAATAAACTACCTACTTCTCCAGGTTTTACATCGTTATCATTTTCATCAACGACCCTTACTTCATCAAATGTAGACATCGGTCTACCTTGTGTATGAATAATGATTTCTTCAAGATCATTTAATCTTGTGTAATTTACTAATCCTTCTGCCATACCGAACACTTGCTGTAACGTACATCCAAATGTAGGGCGTATACGCTTTGCAACCTCAGCACTAAATTTCGCTCCACCTACTTGAATCACTTCTAGGCTCGATAAATCATTATTACGAGCGGATGCAGCATCAAGCCATATCATTGCTAACGGTGGAACGAGAGCAGTAATCGTAACTTTTTCTTTTTCAATAAGTGCAAATGCCTCATCTGGACTACCTCCAGTTGCCAGCACAACTTTTCCACCCGCATAGAAAGTTCCAAATGTACCTGGAGAACTCATTGGGTAATTGTGCGCTACTGGTAGAACTGCCATATAGACGCTTTCTGCATTCAAATTACAAATTTCAGCGCTAACACGTAAACTGTAAATATAATCATCATGTGTTCTAGGAATTAATTTAGAAAGTCCTGTTGTCCCTCCTGATAATTGGAGAAACGCAACATCACTTGGTTGAACTTCTGGTAATGGAACGGGATCTATATACAGATCATTTATGTTTAAGAACTCTTCTTCTTCTCCCACTACAATTACATGTTGTAAAGTTGGCAATTTCTCTTTCACTTCTCTTGCTAGTTTTCGATAATCAAAACCGAGAGCCTTATCTGAAATAACGTAAGCGCTCGCCTCACCAAACTCACAAAAATAACTAATTTCACTGCTTCGATGTGAAGGCAGTGCAAAGACAGGAAGCGCTCCAATTCGAAATAGTGCAAAACATATTTCGAAAAACTCAATAATGTTAGGTAACTGGATTACAACTCTGTCCTCTTTCTTTATTCCTAAATTCAATAAACCTGCTGCTAAACGATCTACCTTTTGATCAAGTTCACTATACGTTATATGCGTCTTACCGCTTACAACCGCGATTTGATCTTCATATTTCTCAGCCCGCTCTCTTAACACTCCTCCAAATGTTTCACCAAGCCAACACCCTTCTTCTCGATAACGCTTGGCAAATTCTTTTGGCCATTCCGTATAACCTTCTAACATTCTTTCTTCCCCCTACTTTTCATTAAGTGAAATATCATTTAACCCTAAAGCTTTCAACATTGTTTGAAATTTAGCAGAGGTTTCTGCTAACTCGTCTTCAGGCTTAGACTCAGCAACAACTCCAGCGCCTGCATATAAACGAAGTGTATGTTCTTGCACTTCAGCACAACGAATTGTAACAATCCATTCACCATCTCCATTTAAATCGCTCCATCCTAGCATTCCTGTAAAGAACTCACGGTCAAATGGCTCAATTTGTTGAATTGCCTCTCTCGCTTCTTCCATCGGCGTTCCGCAAACTGCTGGCGTAGGATGAAGGGCAATTGCTAATTCCAAAGAAGTAGTATTTGGATCCTTTAGTTCACCTTTCACTTCAGTAGACAAATGCCACATCGCTTCACTATGAATAACAGATGGTTTTTCTGGAACATGTAATGTATGACAATATGGACGAAGTGCAGCGGCAACCGCTTCCACTACTACCGCATGTTCATGTAAATCTTTTGGAGAAGAAAGTAATTCCTCTGCTCTTCTTTTATCTTCTACTGGATCATCACTACGTGGTCTTGAACCAGCTAACGGATTAGAAATAACTTGCATACCATTACGTGAAACGAGTAGTTCAGGGCTTGCCCCAATTAATGTCTTACTATTCTCGTTTTCATCTTTCGGTAAATTAACAGCAAATGTATAACCATGCTTATTATGCTCTGCTAATTCTCGAAGAAGTTTTTGCTTATCAATCTTTTTGGAAGATTTAACATCCAACGATCTGGATAGAACGATTTTCTTTAAATCTCCGTCCTGTATTTTTTCAATTCCTTGCTTCACACCATTCATATAAACTTCTGGCGCTGGAACGGGTGTCATTTCAAATGTCAATTTTTCATGTGTTTCAAGCTGATTTCTTGTATCCAATTGTAAGCGCTCAGAAATTCTACTATCTTCTGGTATGATAAGTTGAACTTCTTTTCTACGATCAAATGGCAAGGCACCAACAACGATAGGGTTCGGATTTCCAGCTTGTTTTGCATTACGTAATAACGCCTGTACTAGTTCTGGAAAACTTTCAATTTCACGATGCTTTACTGTAGTAAACTCTCCTTCTGTCAATATCGTTCGCGTTGGTGAAGCGAAAAAGAATGAAGATTCAGTCTTATAATCTTCTAGTAATTTTTCTGACAGTTCCTTTACAGCCATAAATTCATTCATAGTATAGTGACCCCCTGAATTTTTTATTAAGCGCCTAATGTAGCTCCGCCATCGACACATAAATTATGCATTGTAATATGGCTAGCTTTATCTGAAGCTAAAAACAATACCGCTTCAGCAACTTCTGAAGGCTGTGCAATTTTTTGTAACGGTATACCGAGTCTATATGTACTTTGAGAACCAGCAATTATATTTTTTGCTCCATTCTCATCAGCCCATAGTAACCTTTGCATTTCAGTTTCAGTAGAACCTGGAGAAACTAAGTTACAGCGAATGTTATACGCTGCAAGTTCTAATCCTAAACATTTCATAAACATCGTCGTTGCAGCTTTTGATGCAGCATACGCAGCCATCTCGATTCTCGGGGTATTTGCTGCATTTGAACCAACTGTAACAATTGCCCCTGACTTTCTTTGCATCATACGTTTACTTACTGCTCGGGACATATAGAAAACGCCTGTAGAATTTACAGAGAATGTTTTATTCCAATCTTCATCACTTAAAGAGTGAATCGCTCCCATACGTAAAACCCCTGCAACATTTACTAATATATCTATCGGTGCTATTTCATTTTCAATATCATTTACCATCTGTTCAACTGCGGTACTATCACTCACATCTAAACGAAACGTTTTCATATGTGTTTCATTTAAGAGTTCGTTTAATCCCTCTTCATTTTGATCAACCGCAATAACTGTAGCCCCTCTTTCTAAAAACATTTTGGCAACAACACTACCTATACCTTGGGCTCCACCTGTTACTAAAACCGTTTTCCCATCAAATTCCCCTAAGTTCATTTCCTCTATCCTTTCATTTGAAAATTAATCAAATTAACCAAATAATGATAATGATTATCATTATCGACTTGAGTCAAAAGGAATTACGATGAAGAACATGTTCGCATGTTGTTTCATTTCGTTCCAAATATTGATTTGTCAAAAGTAATGAACTCTCTAAGAAAGGTGGTGAAAACAATCGTTCGTTGCCAGTACCAACCAAAAACATACTTGGGGTGTTACCATAAGGTGGCATGAATGCTAGAGCGTCAAACTGTCTAGCGATAGACGAAAAGACCTAGCGTTCGAACTCAAGCCCCCACTGAAAGGCTTTATCTCAGTGGGGGTAGTTGACTGTTATTTATGTGTTTTATTTGGCTTCTTTTTCGCTGGGTTTCCGTTTCCCTGACGTTTTCTATTTTGTTCATCTTTTGCTTGTTTTTCATGCAGCGTATCTAAAAAATCATTCGAGTTACTCATTTTTCTATCGCTCCTTTCATTTCGTCCTAATTACTATAACCATTTAGGAGGACAATCATGAGATAAAAAGTTAAGCGCTTAATTTTCTTCGATAGTATATGTAAAAGATGCCATACGTAATAAATAGCATAAATAAAATTTGTAACTCTATATTTTCTTTTAAAATAGTTGCGATAGAAGACGGTAAGTAAGGTGATGTATTGTTTGTTTCTACACCTAACCATTTGTTTAAGAGGTTAATGGTACAAAACATAAAAACACCGGACCAGCTTGCAATAATTGCTTTCTGTTTAATTTTTGTTTCACGTTCATCATCTGTAATCCAAGGATTGGCAGTTTTATCCCGCATTAAC
>NZ_BOQB01000179.1 GCF_018332475.1 Bacillus sanguinis
ATTGATAATATTTATATCTTTTATTTGTGTTTTGTGCCAAGTGTTATAATATTTATTTTTTCCATCTACATATATAACTTCCGAATTAAATTTAGGATCATCTATAGCTATATAAGCTCCTTCAATAGAAGCGTTTTTTTCTAATTCTAGAACTCTAAAATTACCTTCAACAACAAATTGTGTTCCATAACCAAATAATAACTTAACACCATGTTTCACTACGATTGGTGACGTAATTTTATACTTCTTATCATCAAGCAATACTGTTTTAATTTTACTAGATTCTGCTTTATTAATAGCAGATTGTATTTTGTTTGAATCATTTTCCCCTTTAAAGTCTTCTACATACACCTTATCATTTTTAGATAAACTATCTGTTTTATTGTATTGATAAAAAGCAAAAGTAATTAGAATGATACCTATGAGTAAAATAATTAATTTCTTCATCACACTCATCCTCATATAAATTTTATCCTTAGCTACTCTTCGAACAATCTATGGCTTTTATATTCAGGTGATAATTATTTTGCTGTGTATGATAGATTACAATTCTTACTTTTTATAATTGAATTATATTATCTATAGAGCCGTCCTGCTTAGCTAATTCTTTATTCCTATAATCTATTAATTTATGATTAGATAAAACAAAATTGTGCTCTAATATTAATTCATTGTGGAGTACTGCATATAAAAATTTTGGTATCATCTCTCCTACGCCGTAATTAAAGTCACTTAGAATCCAAGAAATCTCTTTCCAATCTAAAATTCCTTCTGATACTTTTTTTGGAGTTTGATATGTAAATTCATTAAGCATCTCTATTATATAAACATACATACCGCCAGAATATGGAGAGTCCTCCCACTTAATAATCCCTTTAAATTGAATTTGGTCATGCATAACTTCTATATTAGTCTCTTCTTTTATTTCACGGATTGCATTCTCTAAAGGTGTTTCTCCCTTTTCTATCTTTCCCCCTACCCCATTCCACAATCCTTTTACAGGGTCATATTCTCTATTTAACATAAGTATCTCTTTATTTCTCTTTATAAAACATAAAGTGTACTTGTACATAATGTGATTCCTTCCTTTGTTATGAATAAGTTCTCACTGGAGATATAAGATGTACTGCTGTAGATTGCGTCCCTGCTTCAATTAATATCGGTCTCATAGAACCGCTGAAATTTAAAGTAACCGTTTCTTCTTTTATTGCCCTTAAAGCATCCAACATAAAACGTCCATCGAAAGATATATTTAATTGTTTTTCACCTTGAAGTCCATCTATTTGTTGCGTCTCGGATATTTTCCCAATCTGAGAAGCGTTAGAAGAAATTTGAATTGTGGATTCGTTTATGATTTCTAAATTAACGTTGTTATTTGCCCATTCACTTGCTAATAAGCTTGATCGATCTACCCCTTGTAACATTCTTTGTCTATCGATGTTAATGACTGTTTGAAATTCATTTGGAATGAGAGTAGAAATATTAGGATATTTCCCTTCGATTAGTCTTGAATATAACGTAGTTGTGCCGAATGTAAAAATAATGTGGCTTTCTGATAGATAAATAGAAACGAATTCTAAATTGCTGTTCATTAATTTTAAAAGCTCATTAATGGTTTCACTTGGTACAATACAATTTGCTTTCACATTAGTAGAAATTAATGTTTCACGTATAGCTAGTCTATGAGAGTCAGTTGCAGCGCATATTAATTTGTTGTGGTCTAACTCGATATGTACTCCGGTAAGAACGGGTCTAGATTCATTTTTCGCTACTGCAAAGACTGTTTGTTTAAACGCATCAATCAATTGTTTTGTTTCTATTTGTATTTCTGCATGATCGTCTATTTGTGGTACGTTAGGAAATTCATTCGCTAGAAATCCATTTAAGTTTAATGTGATTTCTTCTGATTGTATGGTAATTGTTTGCTCATTCTTACTTTTTATTACTATATCGCTTGGCATTTTCTTTATAATTTCAATGAAGTATTTTGCAGGTACAACAATTGTTCCTGCTTTGAAGATAGTCGTAATTTGTTCGTTATCTATGGAACTAGGGATGAATTTTTCGATGAAAATATTTGAATTACTTGCGATTAAAGTAATTCCCGATTGATTTGCAGATATTTTTATACCGGATAGTATAGGAATTATAGCTTTGGTAGATATAGCTTTACTTACTTCTGAAAGTGCTTGAGTGAAATTTTTATGATTAACGATAAACTCCATTTTTTCCCCGCCTTACATGAAATGATAATTTTATGAAGATTGATGAATAATTGTTCCGTTAAAAAAGTAAGGTACTGTTCTTTTTCTTTGTAATATATTTAATAAGTGTTCTGGTATACGTAAATGAGACACTGCTCTATGTAATTCCATCCAAGTAATTTCTTCGATTTCTTTTGGCCTTGATATATACGTCTTTCCGCCGATTATTTCGCCTAAAAAATTAAAGAAAATTGCATGATGTCCTCTCTCTTCAAAAAAAGCTTCGCTAATGTAACAAATACCATTTACAGTTATATGTAATCCGGTTTCTTCTTTCACTTCCCGAATTACTGCCTCTTCTAACGTTTCTCCCAATTTAACCGCGCCACCTGGTAACGTGTAATAAGAACCATTCTTCCCTTTGTTTTTTACCATTAAGATCTTTTCATTCGTTTTATCGTATAAAAGTGCATATGTAACATTTACTTTTTTCACCTAAGTCCACCTCTAATAATGGGAATTTTCTATCTTTGTTACATTCTACCATTTATTCGTTTTAAAATATAAAAAAGTTAATTGACTATTTCATTTATCTGCTCTTAGCAAAGTTAATAATCGTTAACCTTTCATTACTATATAAAAAAGAGCATATTTTGAAAGTGATCATTCAACGTACGCTCTTTATGCTTTGATTGATTCATTTTGGATTCTTTTATAACCTTTTTTCCAAATAGTATCGATTATGCCCTTTAGGGTGGTCTTCACTTACTCCAATTACTTTATATCCATGCTTTTTATAAAAATCAGGAGCTTGAAAGCTAAAAGTATCTAAATTGATTAGCCTACACTCATTTTCAATTGCAAATTCTTCAATAAGTTTTATTAACTTAGTTCCATATCCTTCGTGTCTATATTCTTCAGAAACCCACAGAAAATCAACATGTACGTGGTGCCAAAATGTAATTGCAGTTATTCCGCCTACTATTTCTTCATTTTCATTTTTTACTATAAAACTAATTTTTTCTGAAGGCTTTTTCTCTTCATCCGAAATATGTTTTTGATTATATTCAATTACTTTTTCTCTTATGTAATCACTATCTTCCTGGACCCATTGTTTTACTATTTTCATTTAAATTATCACGCTCCTTTTATGGTATCTATTCAATTTAACAATCGAAATGTCCTGTCTAACTTAAAAGTTGCAGTTCACTGTTTTAGTCCACTAAAATAAATAAAGCCTTATCTGTAATAAGGCTTTATACGTTGTTCAATCCATTTTAATTAAAGCGTCCGTTAATTAAACATTTTAATAAAAAAATGCAATTGTATCACTACGAAAAAGTATAAAAATTCCTAAACCAATTAGAACGATTGGAACGACAATATGACCGTTTTTCTCAAGTGCTTTAGCTAAAATTGGAGTTCTTATCAATATATAGCTAATCAAACACCATATTGCTATCATGGAAAAAAAGATACTTAATGTAATGATATTTGCTTCCAAGGTTTGACTAGCGAACATTGGTATATAAATTGAGATATTGTCAGCTCCATTTGCTAATGTAATCGAAGCTACTTTAAATAATGAACCAGAAACGTTATCAAGGAATATGACTCTACATAAAGAATATTAATTTATATTGATAAACAACTATGTGTATTCCCTATCTTATCAGCCTCATAAATAAGAAACAACTAATGCCCTAGTAAAAGATATGTTAGAACCACATCTTTTCTAATGAAATTTCGAACTTAACATTTTACCCAATACTTTCAACATGCTATACTAAAAATCATTTTAATGAAGCAAAGCAAGGTGTCATCGGAAGAATCCCCCTTTCATTTGTAAAAAAAGTCCAACGTTTTCGCGCGAAGGAAGATA
>NZ_BOQB01000180.1 GCF_018332475.1 Bacillus sanguinis
CCTCTTTCTACTCTATTAACTTGACAACGAAATAAATGCATATTTACATATTCCAAAAACACACTTCCATTTATCTTCCCATTCATGTAAAATTATTCCTATGTTTCATTTTTTAACACAGAAAGGAATTATTATGAAATCTATAATTAAAGTAACTTGTACAGCATTATTATTTACAGGACTAATAGCAGGATGTAATGGGAATACTGCATCAAAACAAGAAAAGAGCGCTCTTGAAAAGAATGCAATGCACTATGGGGAAATATTTAAAAATGAATACTATAGAGCAACTGTTGAAAATGCTAAATTCGAAAAAATAGACAAAGAGTGGCGTCTCACAGCTCGCGTTACTATAAATAACGCTCGTGTTGACGGACAAACGATAGATCTTTCAGAAATAAAATATTTCATAAAAGATGAAAAAACGGGTGAAAAATACGAAGGTGAAGTTATACAAAATGAAAATGCTAAAAAGGTTCCATCTGAGTTTTCTTTAACTACCGACATTGTATTTAATATGAAAACTTCTCCAAAAGATTTAAATAATATGTATTTATACATAGATAGCAAAGCTGCGCCGTTAACAGATACATATTGGAAACTTGATAATTTAGTATCTAAATAAAAAACAGTCCTATAAGACTGTTTTTTTGTTTGTAAAGTTATAAAGTTTACTAGTTACCTATCTCAAGCAATACATCTTTTGCACAAATCGTCACTTCTTCAAATGGGCAATCAAATAAAACACCCAGTTCGAACCCTTCATTCGTAAGGTCTATTTCATGACTTAACCACCAAGCACCTTCAAAATTTTCCGGAATTGAACATTTCGTTACGCCTGTAAAAGTTACTTGCAGTTTATCAAATTCACTGAAAGTACCACTGCAATCTAAAGTTATAATTAGCGTATCTTTTGATCTTCTCTCTACTGATTTGACTACACTGTCATGTAGTGAGTATTCATGTAGTTGAACGACATTATGCGCAAGTTTTTCTTTTATCCTATTATAATTATCTATACAAGTTTGTTCTAAATCATTCATTCTTTTCTCATAATCTACTGTCCACTCAAGCATAAGTTTCTTTAATTGATTCGATGGGTATTCTGAATTAATTGTATTGTCATGAATGTATGGATGTAATGACTTAGGTAAAAACTTTAATAGATCTTCTTTCTTTTCTTCCACGTCTTCTCTTAAACTTTGCTTATAATCCATTCCTATCTTTTCGCTCTCTCGCAACATGTCTTCCCATTCTTCTACTGTTTCTGGGAAAATTAAAAATCCAGATACTTGCATTTCTTTATACCAATCTTTATTGAAATATTTCAATAGCTTCCCTCCTAAAACATTTTAACATCCAACAAAAGCGATATATCTATTTATTATATCATTCCAATAACTATTTTTTCTAAAGAAAAAATGCAAAACTGCAAATATTCCGCCTTTTATTTCTAAAACTTCAGAATATTTACAATAATAAATAATTAGAATACATTTTACTAGTACAAAGAATTTACCTGTACAAAAATCTAAATAAAAAGGGATGGTTATATGTTGAAGAAATTAGTAGCAGGTACATTAGTAGCGGGATTTGCATTAACTGGAGGACTAGGAGTAGCAAGTGCTGAAGAAAAAGGTAACACAATTAAGTCTTTTGATTATTTAAAAGTGGATGAACAGAATGTTAATTCACTTACAAAATTAAGTGATCAGGATAAGAAAAACATCCAAATTACTATGGTATTACCAGAGCAAAATGAAAATGGAGATTGGCTAGCATATGGTTTTACTAGTAGAGAAACATTAGATGCTTATATTGAAAAGGATAAAAAAGTACTTAAAAATAAAATTAATCCTTTAGGTAGCGGCGCTGGTAGTACTGATTTTTATGAACATATAAATAAAGGCGGGCAATATATTTACTGGAGTAGCGGCTTTAAAAACTTACCTTCTAGCTGGAATGATAGAATTTCTTCTATAAGTACAGCATCACCTTCAGCAAGTTATTCAACGACACTTTGGGAGCATACTTCTACACAAGGATATGGAAAAGGTGTTGTATTTAAACACGCTGATTGGTATGGTAAAACTGCTAATTTAGCTCCTGAATGGAACGATAAAACTTCAGCTATTGACGTAAAAAAATAATAGGATATTCAATTTCTTCCGTAAAAATTCAAACCACTATTCTCTCATTCATTTAGAGAATAGTGGTTTATTATAATTCCATTTAAGCGTGTACAGTATGTCCTACCGCTTGCAATAACGCTTCATGAATCGCTTCAGATAAAGTAGGATGCGCTGCAATATAATCTCTCATAATATCAGCAGTAACTTCTGTATGAATCATTACAGTTCCTTGTCCAATCAGTTCAGTTGCATGTGGACCGATAATAGAAATCCCTACAATTTCTTGATATTTAGGTTCCACAATAACTTTTACTTTACCCGTTTGTTCTCCAATAATAAGTGCTTTTCCGTTCGCTGTAAAAGGAAATTCTCCAATTTGTATGTCACCGTACTGTTCTATTGCATCTTTTTCTGTTAAACCGACGCTAGCAATTTCTGGAGCTGTATACATACAGCGAGGTACAGCATGATAGTTTACTTTTACATCTTCTCCGCTCGCATGTAATGCTGCTGTCGTTCCTTCATGGAAAGCAACGTGAGCAAGCTGGATTCCACCAATCACATCACCTGCTGCGTAAATATGTGATCTGTTTGTTTGCATATATTCATTCACATAGATTCCTTTATTTGAAAATTGGATGCCTGCTTTTTCTAAATCTAATCCTTGGACACGTGGTTTTCGACCTACAGAAACGAGAACATATTCCGGGTTAGCTTCTTGGATACTTCCTTCATATTCAAATGAAGCTTGCTTCTTATAATTATTTAATCCTTTTAAAGCAGCTCCTGTAAATATTTCTACGCCATCACTTTCTAGTTTCTCTTTTAATATTTGTGCGATATCTTTATCTTCACCAGGTAATAATTGCGGTGCCATTTCAACAATCGTAACTTTTGTTCCAATGCGACTATAAATACTCGCAAACTCGCATCCTATTACACCACCGCCAACAATTAATATTGATTTCGGCATATTTTCTAGGGACATTGCATGGCTACTATTTAAGATCCACTTCCCATCAAACGGAGCAAAAGGTAATTCAGTCGGTTCTGAACCTGCCGCTATAATGAACTGATCTCCATCTACTACATCTTCTTTATTACCGTTTGTAACTCGCACACGGTGATCCGTTTCAAATTTCACTTTACCTTGCATAACTTTTATTTTATTTTTCTTCATTAAATATTGAATTCCTTGGACGAGCTGCGTTACGATCTGTGATTTCCTCGCCTGCATTTGCTTCCAATCAATTGATATACTTCCATTGTTGAGTGTAATTCCATAATGATTCGCTTTTCTCACAACATCATGTACTTCTGCACTTTCTAACAATGATTTTGTAGGCATACAACCTACATTTAAACAAGTCCCGCCAAGATTTGCTTCATCAATTAGAATAACATCTTTCCCATTTTGAGCCGCGGTAATTGCTGCTACATACCCAGCAGGCCCGCCTCCAATAACGACTAATTTACTCATTCTCTCACCTTCTCTTTATAAAAGAATTGTTACAGGCTCTTCTAAATAACGTTTAATTGTGCGTAAAAATGCAGCTGCTGGTGCACCATCTAATACACGATGATCGAATGTTAAACTTAAAGGTAACATACTTCCTTTTCTTAATTTTTTCCCTTTATATACAGGAACATGTTCAATCGCACCTACACCTAAAATACCAGCTTCAGGTGTATTTAATACTGGTGTAAAATATTCAATACCGAAGCTACCTAAATTACTAATTGTAAAGGTTGTTCCTTGCATATCATCACTATTTAAATTGCCTGCTCGTGCCTTTTGTGCTACGTTCTTAATCTCTTTAGATAACTCTACTAATGAGAGATTATTTGCGAAGCGAATAGCCGGAACGACTAACCCTTTTTCTAACGCGACCGCCATGCCTAAATGAACATGTTCAAATTGATGAATTACGTCATCTATATATGCGCTGTTCATTTCTTTATGCTCCCCAAGCGCTAATACTACAGCACGAGAAACGATATCCGTAATGGTTAGTTTGTTATCGTACCTTTTTTGTACAACTTCCGCTATTTCTTTATGTAAAGCCACTAAAGCTGTAACATCTACTTTCATCGTTAATGTTAATTGCGCACTATTTTGTAAGCTTGCATGCATACGGTTTGCGATTGCTTTCCGCATACCAGTAACAGGAATGACTTTACTTTCTTCTTGTTCAAGTACTTCTGGAATTACTACTTTTTCTTCAATTGCCTTTAATACGTCTACCTTTGTAATTCTTCCGCCAGGTCCTGTACCAACTAATGCCTTGATATCCAGATTTTCAGACTTTGCAATTTTCTTCGCTACAGGTGAAATTTTGATTCTTTGCTTCGTCACCTCTATCGCATATGGTTCTGGATGTTGGAGCTTTTTCGGCTCTAGATTCGTTGTTTTTTCTTCTACAACTTGTGTACTTTCATTTACTACTACTTTTTCGTTCGATTTACCGATATAGCAAATTACAGTACCCGGCGGCACTCCCTCATCTTCACTTACAGCTATATCAAGAACAGTTCCATCAGCTGGTGCTTCTATTTCCGTTTCGATTTTTTCCGAGTTAATACTAGCAATTAGTTCACCTTTTGCTACATGATCGCCTGTTTTAATATTCCAGCTCGTAATAATACCTTCTTTCATCGCCATACCTAACTTTGGCATTACAACTTCTACAGCCATGCTTCTCTCCCCTTTCTCATCGTTTCCTTACACATGTAATAACGATTGGTCTCCAATCATTTCTGATACAGTTTCAATTACTTTCTCCGGCGTTGGTAAATATAACTTTTCAAGTGGTGGAGAGAACGGAACTGGTGTATGTGGTGCTGTAATTCGTTTAATAGGTGCATCTAACAAATCGAATCCTTTATCCGCTACAATTGCCGCAATATCTGTTGCGATACTACATCTTGGATTTGCTTCATCAATAACAATAAGACGATTTGTTTTTTCAACAGATGCTAAAATCGTATCTTCATCAAGTGGTGATAAAGAACGCGGATCAATCACTTCTACTTCAAGTCCTTTTTTTGCTAATTGTTCTGCAGCCACAAGTGCTGTATGAACTTGTTTTCCAATTGCGACGATTGTTACGTCAGAACCTTCCCGTTTAATATCCGCTTTTCCTAATGGAATTGTGTAATAACCTTCTGGCACTTCACCTTTCATATTGTAGAGTGTTTTATCTTCAAAGAAGATTACTGGATCATCATCTTCAATTGCTGCTAATAGTAAGCCTTTTGCATCATACGGAGTAGAAGGAACGACAACTTTAATTCCTGGAATACTCGTAAACAACGCATATAAACTTTGTGAATGCTGTGCCGCTGCGCTAAAACCAGCACCGTGCATCGTACGTACTGTAACTGGTACTTTCGCTTTACCACCGAACATATAGCGGAATTTTGCACCTTGGTTTAATACTTGATCAAGACAACTTCCGATAAAATCATTAAACATTAATTCAGCAATCGGACGTAAACCAGTTGCAGCAGCTGCCATTGCCGCGCCCATGTAACCCGCTTCTGAAATTGGTGTATCTAAAATACGATTTCGACCAAATTCTTGTACAAGTCCTTTTGTAACACCGAGTACACCGCCCCATGCTTCATCATCTTGCAAATGATCAACTTGTGCACCACCTGCAACATCTTCTCCTATTAAAATTACGTTTTCATCACGACGCATTGAAATTTTCATCGCTTCATTAATTGCAGTTGACATACTTACTGTTCTAGTCATTATTTTTCACCCTCCTCTTATTTGTAAGAAACGTATACATCTTTTAATAATTCTTCATCATCTGGATATGGACTGTTTTCACTAAATTCAATTGATTTTTGTACCGCTTCATCAACTGCCTTTTCCATATCCACAAGTTCAGATTCAGATAATAAAGCTTCATGAATTAAATGCTTACGAAAATTCACAATCGCATCTTTTTCATTTAAATGTTCTTCTTTTTCTTCTGAGGTTTTATACGTTTGTGCTTCACCTTCGAAATGGCCGTAATTACGATATGTCATACATTCAATTATTGTTGGACCACCGCCATTACGTGCACGTTCCACTGCTTCTTCCGCCGCTTTATATACTGCAAGTAAATCCTTTCCATCCACTTGAACACCTGGAATATTATAAGCTTTCGCTCGATCTGCAATGGAATCACAACTTGAAGCATATTCAAATGTCGTTGCTTCACCGTAACCGTTATTTTCTGCGATAAAAATAACTGGTAACTTCCAAATTGCCGCTAAGTTAACCCCTTCATGGAATGTGCCTTCATTATTTGCTCCGTCACCAAAGAAACAAACACTTACATCTTTCGTACCTTTATATTTAGCCGTTAATGCCGAACCGCAAGCAAGTGGAAAACCTCCGCCTACAATGCCATTTGCACCAAGCATTCCTTTATCTAAATCCGCAATATGCATGGAGCCGCCTTTCCCTTTACATAACCCTGTCACTTTCCCGAAAAGTTCAGCCATCATACCGTTTAGATCACAACCTTTTGCGATACAATGTCCATGTCCTCTATGCGTACTTGTAATACTGTCATGATCCGTTAAGTGTGCACATACACCAACTGCTACGGCTTCTTCACCCGCGTATAAATGAACGAAACCTGGCAGAACGCCTTGCGCGAATAATTCATGCACCTTATCTTCAAACTTACGAATCTCTAACATTTTTTCATACATCCAACGAGCTTGTTCTTTCGTAATTTCATTCCCTTTACTTTCAGTTGTTTTTAACATGTCCAGCCCTCCTATTTTCTTGTTCATCTTTTATATTGCAAATACTGTGCCAAATTCTAATCCTTGATTTCATAGGTTTTCTCTATTCTTTCAAAATAAAAAAGTGGACAAAATGAGACACCTGTCTCGTTTTGTCCACTTTTGTTCACCTAATTTGAGAATTATTATCTTATTCATTATCAAAACTCTTCTGTAATTTTCGGATGTAAATAATTTGACCGATATGATATGCATTATGAGTAGTTACATTGGCTAGCACTTCCCACCACTTTGCAGAAACAGGAAATCCCAATACATCACTTTCAACCTTTTCTTCATTTATGAGATTTTGCCATTGTAATAGTTTCTCTAGTAGTTTTTCCCTTAACTCATCGAAAGTTTGATTATTTGAAAGCATAAAACTTTTGTTATTATCACCAATAGCGGGCACGGCATTCACATTCGATTCTTTGTATCTAGTTTGCCACGTTGAGTTCCAATACAGTAAATGTTGTACAATTTCAGCTATACTATTACTCTCTTCATTCGGTTTCCAGAAAGCTTCTCTCTCAGATAAATCTTTCACTGCATCCGAAAATGGAATATACCAACTAGGATCATTTGCATTCGCCAACAATTGATCTGCTAATACATCTTTCACATGGGCCATTTTTCTTCCCTCATTTCATTATCATATTAATATACACTACTCTATATACGCTGATTTCCTATAATCCCCTTTTTTACATACAAATTGGTTTCATAATGAATATAAGAAAAATAGATTTTCTTTTTATAACTCGTTATGATAAAAGAAAAAGAAAGTGAGCGACCAATGAATAAAAAAATCGCGGTTATTACAGGAGCTTCAAGTGGGTTCGGTCTTTTAACAACTATTGAACTTGCAAAAAAAGACTATTTAGTCATTGCTACAATGAGAAACCTTGAAAAACAAGTGAACTTACTATCTCAAGCTACTCAACTCAACATACAGCAAAACATTAAAATTCAACAATTAGATGTAACCGATCAAAACTCTATAAATAACTTTCAATTATTTTTAAAAGAAATAAACAGAGTAAACCTTCTTATTAATAATGCAGGATATGCAACTGGAGGATTTGTTGAAGAAATTCCAGTAGAGGAATACCGTAAACAATTTGAAACGAACCTTTTTGGCGCTATTTCAATCACTCAGCTTGTTTTACCCTATATGAGGGTACAAAAAAGTGGGAAAATCATTAATATAAGCAGCATCAGTGGCCAAGTTGGATTCCCTGGTTTATCCCCTTACGTTTCTTCAAAATATGCATTAGAAGGCTGGAGTGAATCCCTTCGTTTAGAAGTAAAACCGTTCGGAATAGATGTTGCTTTAATTGAACCTGGTTCTTATAACACGAATATATGGGAAGTTGGTAAACAACTAGCTACAAACCAATCTGATACATCTTCTCCTTACAAAGAATATATGGGTAAAATACAAAAACATATTAATAGCGGCAGTGATAGATTTGGTAATCCGATAGATGTTGCTAATAAAATTGTAGAAATTGCTGAAACTAAGCGCACAACATTACGATACCCTATTGGAAAAGGTGTAAAATTTATGATTTTAGCAAAGAAAATTCTTCCTTGGAGATTGTGGGAATATCTTGTTTTAAGAAGCTTTAAGAAAATGTAATAGACTTAAAAAAACATTTTGAAAGAGGTGCTAATTAAATGTTAGGTTTACCATATGGAAAAGTATTTTTAGCTCCGTGGACTGAAGAATGGCAAATTGAATTTATGAAAGAGAAACAATTCATTGAGGAACATATTGGAAAACATATTTTAGCGATACACCATATTGGTAGTACCTCTATTCCACATTTAAGTGCAAAACCAATTATTGATATTGCAATCGAATTAGAAGATTATACAGACGGTTTAACATGTATTAAAAAGTTAGAACTACTAAATTATAAATACAGAAAAGATGTACTGCCTGAGCGATACTATTTTAATAAAGGAGAACCACGAACTCATCAAATTCATATGTATGAACAGGGAAATACATATTTAATAGAGCAATTACAATTCAGAGATTACTTAATAAACAACAAAATTTCTCGTATACAATATGAACAGTTAAAGATTCAACTTTCACAAGCTAACCCTAATGATAAACATCAATATGCTGAGGATAAAAAAAATTTCATTACATCTATATTAGCCAAAATAAATGATAAATTTAAATAAGAAACCATTTAGTAGTAAATGGTTTCTTATTTCTTTAGCCTTACTTTTACGCTGAAATCGGATTGAAGTAAAGTAGCAATGAAATCATAACTACAAATGCAAGTAAACCGATTGTAGAAAGGATGTATTCTTTCGATTCTCTATCAAATTTCCACTCCATCCATGCGCGTAACGTCCATAACGTTGCAAAAAAAATAAAAAAAGCATACCCTATGTTTGCATTTTCATCTCTATTAACATAAATCATACTACTTACAAAATAAATAATAAACAATCCAATTTCCAATTTTACATGCAAGCTATTTACATGCTTATATCCAAAGAAACCCCTCTTCTCCATATTCAACTTTCTTCTTATAAATTGTTCTAAAAAATATCCGCCTATAGCAATTCCTATAATTATTATCCAAACAGTAGAATTCCACATGTTCAATCCCCTCCTATTACTACGTTGCATTATTTAAAGTAAAGTGGATTACATGACAGTCATCCTTTGGTGAATAACTTACCTTCCCTTCAAGTCACCTCATTATTTATACCACTAACAATCATTTTTTTATGCGGCAGATGGAAAGAAGTAAAAAAGCATTGAAGTCATAACAGCAAATGTAAATACTCCGATCATCGAGAATATGTATTCTTTCGATTCTCTATCAAATTTCCA
>NZ_BOQB01000181.1 GCF_018332475.1 Bacillus sanguinis
AAACTTAAGATTATTATTCATTATCATACTTACGCTTTCCGTAGCATTCTAGAAAAGAATGTAACGATTAAAATAAAGACGATTGCACCTAATAAAGCTGGAAGAATAAAGATGCCTCCCCATTCAGGACCCCAATGACCAAATAACGCACTACCTACCCAAGATCCGATTAATCCGGCAATCACATTACCAACTATACCTAAAGGAAAGTCTTTTCCCGTAATCATTCCAGCTAACGCACCAATAAGTCCACCTACAATACAAGTAATAATAAGTCCCACAATTAACCCTCCTATATTCGTTTTATATTGTATTTATCAAGCTTTGGTATGTAACCAAAGCTTGATAAACATGTATTACTCTTTATTATCCAACCCATCACTTATCTTTTGTTTCACTTTTCCGACTTTTTCTTTTATCGTTCCCTTCGTCTTCTCCCACTTCCCTTCATTTTTCAACTCTCTATCCTCTGTAACTTCACCGATTCCTTCTTTCACTTGTCCCTTTTTCTTTTCAACTTTACCAGTAATTTGTTCTTTCAGCCCGCTCTCACTCATATTTCCCATCTCCTTTTCGTAATAGATTTATAGGATACAAATTTAAATAGAATACGTGCATCTTCTTTCTTGTAACCATTCACCGACTCTTTCTAAATCTTTAACGAATAACAAGATCTTCCCTTCATCTAGCTTTTCTTCGTAGAAGTTCGCTTCTTCCTCATTAAGTCCTAACTCTTGCATCTTATTTCTTAACTGATCTCCCGTTTTTTGAAAGACGTTAATAATGCTTGTCCCAAGTCCCTCCTCTTGTATACCAATTGTATTCACGTCTGCATTGTCTGCGATTCTATCTGTCCTTTCTTTCTCGTGTGTTAATACGTAAATATCTTTTTGGTCTATTCCTTTCTTCACTAGATCATTCGCCGCATTCATGACCTCTTTCTCCGTAATAAATTCATATACAAAAGGTTTACTATACTTCGTTTCCATCTTTAACTTCCTCCTCTAAAATGAATTATTTGTTATATTATATGTAGTACACCCATTTTCGAAATGTTAAACATAAAATATGAAAAAAGTTATGTGAATTTCTTCTATCCTAAAACTAGTAGAATAAATCTACTTACAATAACTACCTTAATTAACAGAAAATTGTTATAATTAAAAGAGGAGGGATAACATGAAAAAAATCATATCTATATGCGCTCTAACCGCTCTATCTTTCACTTTAATAGGATGTACAAGCACCTCAGCTACAGATAAAGCTTCACAAGCTAAGCAAGAACATACACAAACTACCTTTCAATTAAACTCCGCAAATATTACAGACATTGAAATACTTAGCACAATAAATAACAACGTTTCAAAATCTCAAACAGATAACCAAGAAATGATAAAATCAATCGTTTCAGCAGTTCAAAAAGGCACTCCTAAATCAATTACATTAGATCAAAAAAAGAGAGAATCAGCACATTCTACTATTACCGTTACATATAAAGATGACGCGAAAGAAGAGTTTCTTGTGTGGGTTGATAATAAGGAGCAAATTACGATTGCTAAAGATGAGAAGAAAGATAAAGTTGAAGGTGTGATCGTGAACATTAAAGATGCTAAAATGATGAAAGATTTCTTTAAAATGTAAAAAGGATCTCCTTTAAGGGGATCCTTTTTCTCTTCATACAGCCTATCGAGTTCTGCTCCTTATCATCCAAAGCAGAAATATTAGTTATATTATAAAGACGTTTATTTACTCTATAGTTATATACCTATTGTTGCTATTGCAGAAAAGTACAACAAGCTGGACAACCTAGATTTCAAACTGTAAGATTAGATGTTGGTGAAATCGGGCAGCAAAGTATATTAGAAAATAGGTGTTAATTTTGAAAATCAATAAAAAATTTGAACCAATGATTTTTAATCTCTTTATGATTTTAGGTATATCTAGTATTATCTCTTTCGTCATGGTTTCAATGAACGTTGGGTATACAGCTTTATTTCTCAAATCATGGCTGAAAACATGGGGAATTGCTTTCGTGCTTGCATTTTTAGCTTCTAAATTACTACCCTTTGTAGTGAAAAGGATAATGAAAATATTCATATTTGTTTAGAAGGATGCTTAAAAATAAAGTGATGCACTACTTTAGTTCCTTTAAATGAAAAGAGATAATCACCACAAAGCTTAACCTAGTAAAATATTTTAACTCGAAGAAAGGTACTTGCAAAGTTATCTTTTTCTTATATGTTAAAAAAGCTCGCCTATTTCCGTAGGCGGGCTTTATCTTTATTACACAATAAGAAAGTATACTCTCTTTTCCTCTGAATTTTTATGTAATTGTACATATTCATGAACATAAATGTATTGATGCACTTTATCTACATACGCATGGCATTAATCCATTGCAAATTTATCTTCTTTAAAGCAAAACTCTCTTTTAGAAAAAAGAAAAGACACTCTAAGGTGCCTTCCTCCGACTTGAACCATCTTAATTT
>NZ_BOQB01000182.1 GCF_018332475.1 Bacillus sanguinis
TTGTTTAAAGGTCAGTTTATCAATTAAGTAAAAAGCTATGATTAGCACTATATATATTACTAAACCTTTTAACCAATACATAGACGAGGTACTTAAAAATACTATGATTACAAAAAACATATACAAATTTTTCACAAATATGTTGACTTTTAATTTTTTCGCAAAATATATGTCATTATATACTAACCAAATACAGAAACCTAAAAGGTTTAAAATAGCTATATCATTAATCCCTAATTGAAGATATATTCCAACAGAATTTAAAGTAATTATAACAAAACAAATTATCCAATTATTCCTATTGAAATCTTTTTCTAGCCTCAATGTCTTATATAAATTTACACCTAACAACATAATACTCGCTTGTGTAATAATACTTGGGTATAACCATCTTGTAATTTCTAAGGCAGGAACATAATCAGGTAAAATTTTTATGACTACTGGTTTTATTATGAAAAACGAGGAAAGAGCTATTGCTCCTCCTACAATTAAATAACTATAAAATTTCGAGTATAATTTTGATAATTTATTAACTTCAGTTCTCCTAATGTATGTGTAAAAATAAGAGGAAAAAGCTGAAATAAAAGAAAACGCTAGACCTAACAAAGTTACAGCAAATGCATAAAATGTAAAATCTTCTAATGTATAAAAATTATCAATCAAAACCCTAGCCACACTAAGAATTACTACACTCATTAAGTTTCCTATTAAAATATAAATTCCAATTTTGAAATTTTCACTAATATCAGTTTTCATTTCTTTAATATCTGTTTTCTCTCCAAAAACAAATGCTCTTGAGCGCATTATATACAGGATTAATATTAATAAATATGCTACTGTTTGAACTAGAACATATGGAATATAAGTATTGATTTCAGCAAATACCAAAGTTAAAGTTCCTAACAGTAAAATTAAGTTTTGTATAAGCGTAACTCTCGAAAAAATTTTAAATTCTTTCGTTATTTGATAAACAAAGTTAAAATATGCTATTAAATTTACTAATATTAAATTTATACTTACAAACAAATAGACAATTTGTCTATCTACCTGTTTTATAAATAAAAATATTAGTACACTTAATAAGATTCCTATTATTATTTGAAATACTAATAGGAATCTAAAATATGTTCGAAATCTTTCTTTCGGTAAATCATCCAAACTATATTTTCCATACTTTACAAAAATGCCATCATTAAAACCAAAGTGTGCTATCCCAACAAAACTTAAATATAAAGTGAATATACGTAAGTAGCCATACTGCTCTACCTCTAATACCTTAGGTACCAACAATGCCATTACAACCCCTACAAGAATTGTACTGATATTAGCTACTAATACTCTTATTAAATTATTATTAATTTTATAACTCTTAATAGTTGACTTAATATTAGGGCACCTCTTTAAAATTAATATTTAAGAAAATCCCACAAAATTTATCATTTATTTTCTAAAAGATAAGCTTTTAAAGCCTCTTTCCAATCTTGTAAAGAGCTAAATCCTTCATCTTCAATTTTTTGTTTACTTAATACTGAATAATGTGGACGTGCTGCTGGTCGAGGAAATTCCTCTGTTGTCACCGGATTGACCTTAACTCCTATGCCTGCTTGATTGAAAATCTCTACAGCAAATTCATACCAAGAACAAACCCCTGTATTTGTCGCATGATATATACCATATTTTTCAGAACGAATTAATTCAATCATAAAACGTGCCAAATCTACTGTATATGTAGGTGAACCTATCTGATCATGAACAACACTAATTTCATCATGCTCTTTTCCTAAACGTAGCATCGTTTTCACAAAGTTATTTCCAAATATCCCAAATACCCAAGCTGTACGTACAATAAAGAATTTATCTACAGATTGTTGTACAAATGTTTCACCTGCTAATTTTGTTTCACCATAAACCCCCAAGGGTTTTGTAGGTTCACTAGTTTCATAAGGACTTTTTGCTGTACCATCGAAAACATAGTCAGTACTAATGTACAACATTTTCGCCCCTATTTCTCCTGCAGCTTGTGCTAAATACTTTGTACCTAGTCCATTTACTTTATAAGCAGTTTCTGCATCTTCTTCTGCTGCATCAACATTTGTATAAGCTGCACAATGCATAATTGCATCTGGCTTAATTTTATTTATATAAGCTTGTACCGCCTCATTATTTGTTATATCTAACTCTTCACGATCAATGCCGTATACTTGTAAATCTGTATGTTCTAATTGTTTCAAAACGTCTTGTGCAAGTTGACCTTTTGCTCCCGTTACAATAACTTTCATTTACTTAACCTCTAATCTATTACCATATTGATTATCAAAGTATTCTTGGTATTCTCCAGAGATAATATTCTCCCACCAGTCTTGATTTTCTAAATACCAGCTAATTGTTTGTTCAATTCCAGTATCAAAGTTATATTTTGGTGACCAGCCTAACTCCTCACGAAGTTTTGTTGCATCAATTGCATAGCGGCGGTCGTGTCCTGGACGATCCGTCACATATTGAATTAGAGATTCTGGCTTATTTAACGCTTTTAAAATTGTTTTTACAATTTCAATATTTGTACGTTCGTTATTTCCACCAACATTATATACCTCGCCATTTTTCCCTTTATGAAGTACCAAATCAATAGCTTGACAATGATCTTCAACATGTAACCAGTCACGTACATTTAACCCATCACCGTATACAGGTAACTGCTTATTATTTAATGCATTAATAATCATTAATGGAATTAATTTCTCAGGAAAATGGAATGGTCCATAGTTATTAGAGCAACGTGTAATATTAACAGGTAAGCCAAAAGTTTCATGATACGCACGAACTAGTAAGTCTGCCCCAGCTTTACTTGAACTATATGGACTATTTGAAGCTAAAGGTGTTTCTTCTGAGAAATAACCTGTATCGCCTAAAGTACCATATACCTCATCTGTTGAAACTTGCAAATATTTCTTCACTTGTGCATTTTTTGCTGCATCTAATAGCACTTGAGTCCCTTGAATGTTTGTTTGAATAAATATATCTGGATTAGTAATACTTCTATCCACATGTGATTCTGCTGCAAAATTTAATACATAGTCAAATTTTTCTTCTTCAAATAATCGATTGATAAACTCGCGATCAGCTATATCACCTTTAACAAATTTATAATTAGGTAACCCCTCAATCTCTTTTAGATTCTCTAAATTACCTGCATACGTCAATGCATCTAAATTGACAAGGTTATATTCAGGGTATTTCTTTACCATATAACGCACAAAATTACTTCCAATAAATCCTGCTCCACCTGTTACTAATACTTTCATGTTGCTCCTCCTTAATTTCCATATACAAAATTAATATTTGCTTCTTCCAACATTGGATGTTTGTTATCTTTATCCGATAGTATTGGATTACTTACTGGCCAATCTATTCCTAGCGCTGGATCATTCCATAAAATACCAGAATCATGTTCTGGAGAATAATATTCATCTACTTTATAAGCAACAGTTGAATTAGGTACTAATGTACAAAAACCGTGTGCAAATCCTTTTGGTACAACTAGCTGACGTTTATTATGTTCACTTAAAATAACACCCACCCATTGACCATATGTAGGCGAACCTTTACGAATATCAACCGCTACATCATAAATGGCACCAGTAATACAGCGAACTACTTTTGTCTGTGCTTTAGGATTTAATTGAAAATGTAAACCACGTAATGTTCCAACAGGCACTGACAATGATTGATTATCTTGAATAAATTCATATTTTAAACCTAACTTATCAAATGCATCTTTATTATAACTTTCCATAAAATATCCACGATGATCTCCAAATACATTTGGCTCTAAAATAAGTACATCAGGAATTTTTGTCTCAATAATCTTCATATGTAATACTCCTTTATTGATAAATTGGTTGCTTCTGCTTACTTTGCTCTGCCAATTTCATTAAATATTGACCATATTGATTCTTTTTCATAGGCTCTGCCAGAACTAATAATTGCTCTCGATTAATATATCCTCTTCTAAAAGCAATTTCCTCTAAACAAGCTACCTTTAAACTTTGACGTTTTTCAATTGTTTCAATAAATTGTGATGCCTCTAATAATGATTCATGCGTACCTGAATCCAGCCATGAGAAACCACGTCCAAGAATCTCTACATTTAATTCATTGGCTTCTAGATATACTTTATTGATATCTGTAATCTCTAGCTCACCACGAGCTGATGGTTTAATATTTTTAGCAATCTCTACGACTTTATTATCATAAAAATAAAGCCCAGTTACTGCATAATGGGATTTGGGATTTTCTGGTTTTTCCTCAATGGATATAGCTTTTCCGTTCTCATCAAACTCAACTACTCCAAAACGTTCTGGATCATTTACATAATACCCAAAAACAGTCGCTGCATTTTGACGCCCTACAGCATTTTGTAATAATTGAGTTAAGCCATGTCCGTAAAACATATTATCCCCTAATATTAAAGCGACTGAATCATCACCAATAAAATCTTCTCCAATAACAAATGCCTGTGCCAATCCATCCGGCGATTCTTGTACTGCGTATTCAAGATTAATTCCAAACTGAGAACCATTCCCTAGGAGCTCCTCGAAACGTGGTGTATCCTGTGGCGTAGATATAATTAAAACATCCTGGATTCCAGCCAACATTAATACTGATAATGGATAGTAAATCATTGGTTTATCGTATACTGGTAACAATTGTTTTGAAACAGCTGTAGTAAGTGGATACAAACGTGTTCCACTTCCTCCGGCTAAAATAATTCCTTTCATAATCATAAATCTCCTTTATTATAAAATTAATAAGCACCCTTACGTAAAATTACATTTATAACTGTAAAAATTATAATCTTAATATCAAAATATAAAGAAGCATTATCCACATAATGAAGTTCTAATTCTACTCGTTCTGGATAACCAACATCACTTCTCCCACTTACTTGCCAATATCCCGTAATCCCTGGTTTAACAGATAAAAACTCACGTTCTCTATGACCGTATTCCTTTAATTCTTCTTTTACCACCGGCCTTGGACCAACAAGACTCATGTTACCTTTTAAAACATTAATGAATTGCGGTAACTCATCTAGGCTCGTTTTTCTCAAAAACTGTCCTAATTTGGTAATGCGAGGGTCTTCATTTGGTTCTAATTTATAATTATTAGCAACATATTTTTTATATAATAGTTCATTTTCTTTTAATTTTCCCTCTGCATTTACAATCATTGAACGGAATTTATAAATATGGAATTCTTTTCCGTTTTTACCCATTCGGACTTGTTTAAAAAATACAGGTCCTTTATTATCCCCCCACATATAAAGGATTGAAATTACGATGAAAATTGGGGAGAAAATCACTAACCCTATTATAGCGCCTATAAAGTCTAATATTCTTTTAAAAAACAAGTAAACTATACTTTGATTTTTTATTACCAGCTCTTTCGATTCAACTGGAGTACCTACTATTTTTCTGCTTTCCAACTTTATCTCCCCCCTTTTATAAACATCTCTGCTTTTACAGTTTCACTAATATATTCTAATAATCTTTCCCTTAGTTCCACATGCTGCAATGCCATTTCAATCGTAGTCTTAATAAAACCAAACTTTTCTCCAACATCATAACGGGTTCCTTCAAAATCATACGCAAATACGCGTTGAATTTCGTTTAGGTGTTGAATTGCATCTGTCAATTGAATTTCGCCACCTGCTCCTGTTTCTTGATTTTCGAGGAACGCAAAAATTTCTGGTGTTAATACGTAACGACCCATAATTGCTAAATTAGATGGCGCTGTTCCTTGAGCTGGCTTTTCAACAAATTGACGTACTTGATAACGACGGTTATCTTGTTCAATTGGATCAATAATACCGTAACGATGCGTTTCATTTTTAGAAACTGTTTGTACACCAATAACTGATGATTGTGTTTCTTCATATTGGTCCATCAATTGACGTAAGCACGGTGTTTTTGCCTGGACAATATCGTCACCAAGTAATACTGCAAACGGTTCATTCCCAATAAATTTACGTGCACACCATACTGCATGTCCCAACCCTTTTGGTTCTTTTTGTCTTATGTAATGAATGTTAATTTTTGAAGATGCTTGTACTTTTTCAAGCATTTCGTACTTTCCTTTTTCTTGTAAGTTTTGTTCTAGCTCAAAAGAATGATCAAAATGATCTTCAATTGCGCGCTTCCCTTTTCCAGTTACAATAATAATATCTTCAATTCCTGATTCTATCGCTTCTTCCACTATGTATTGAATTGTCGGCTTATCGACAATTGGTAACATTTCTTTCGGCATCGCTTTCGTTGCTGGTAAAAATCTTGTACCAAGGCCAGCAGCTGGGATAATCGCTTTCCTTACTTTTTTCAATTATATTCCCCCATATCATTTTTTTTTTGTAACAATAACAAAAACCCTACCTATGAAGTCATAATTATAACTCCATAGGTAGAGTTTCTATTATAAATAAATTACGGGCATCTAACCCCACCTCACGTCATACCCCCGACGACAAGCGTCTAAGGTAGGTTCGAAATAAAAATTTCTACCCACAGCACGACCGAGTGCCCCCGTTGATAACGGTTAGGAGACATCACCCAAACTCTTCAATTAAAAAATACCGAACAATTTTTTACGACGAATTTTTTCTGGATCTTCTTTATAAATTGCTTTCCCGCTAATTATTAAATACGGATTCTCTCTTAAATCATTCATAACACTTGCACCAAATTCTTTCTCAATTAGGTCATAGCTCTCTGCTAGATGAAATCCTCTTGACGTTGTGTTATGCGCATCCGATGCGATCATGTGCGTTAAATTATGTTCCACAAGCTGCAGTGAAAACTTTTTAATTTTTTTACCAAATTTCCCTAGTAAACTACCTGCTGTTACTTGTGTTAATGCTCCTTTATTTACCAGGTTATATAACTTATCTGGTCGCTCAATTAACTCAGCATTACGTTCTGGGTGAACGATAATTGGAATCATTCCCTTTACACGTAGTTCATATAATAGTTGTTCAGCATAACGAGGTACGTGATTTGACGGGAATTCAATGAATATATATTTATTTGTTTCATTTAAAGTAACAATTTTACCAGCTTCATAGTCCTCTAATAAATCACCATATAATCTGACCTCTTGCCCCGGCAAAATTTTTAGTGGAATTTCATTCTGCTGTAACTCATCATTTAATTGCTTCACTTGATGAATAATGGAAGTACGCTCGTTTACATATTTTCCATTTTGATGATGTGGCGTTGCGACAATTGTATGTATTCCTTCTGCCACAGCATGTTGTGCCATCGCTAAACTATCCGTTACTGTTTGCGCCCCGTCATCGATACCAAATAAAATGTGACAATGTAAGTCAATCATTCTTTTCATCCTCCCTCTCTCATGATAATCTTTTTTCCCTTGAATATG
>NZ_BOQB01000183.1 GCF_018332475.1 Bacillus sanguinis
AATAAAAAAGAATGAATGCTTTTTATTTTTATCCCGCTATTTGCCGGGCAGTAAAACCTCGCCTCAAAATTCAGCGAAAGCAAAGAAGTTAGGTTGGGGACTCGCTGTCAGTAAAAAACCGATTTGTGAGGGCTGATTAAAGTTTCACTTTATGATAAAGCAGAATGTATCTTAATTTATTATGTTTTAAATTTTGCTGACCAAGGCAATACTGAGCCATAGTGAATGTAAAGTTGGAGGGCGAGCGTATATGTTTGATGAGGATGGGATTGTTTTAATTATGGAACCAGCTGATGAAAGGAACTTGAGGAGATTTATTTTTTCAGTGCCAAAGTCAGTGTATGAAAAGAAGGGGCTTACATTACACTATGGAACAGCTATAGGACAAGGATATATGGATATAATTGAAGATATTATTAGCGTACATATAGAAATAGATGTTGTAACTATAATCGGGCATGTAAGAGGATAATTAGTTATTTGAAAAAAGGTTTTAAGTTATTTAGCTAGAAGTTATGATAGAGAAAATTGCAGACAATTATAAAGACGAAGGGAGCCTAAAATGAAAATAAAATCAATTTTATTAGCATGTATAGTCTCAATTGGATTAATGGGATGTTCACTAGTAGAGGAAGGAAAGAACTCCATAGATTATGCGCAAAAAGCAACAGACTATGTAAATGAAATAAGTGCATTTGCAAATGATGCACCAGCATTAGCAGAAAAGGCCGTTAATGATAGCGAGGCTCGAAAAGAATTAGAAACGAAGCTTAGTGAAATTAAACAAGATATACCCGCATTCAATGAATTAACGCCACCTGATGTAGCAAAGGATCTTCATCAACAAATCGTCGGATATAACGAGAAGTTAAATACGTTAATTGATACGGCGATGACAAAGATAGAAGAAGGGAAAGTGGATGTGGAGCAATTTAAAAACTCTGAGCTTATGCAGACGGTAGATCAAGTTCGAGGTTTGAAAGATAAAATACAAAATTTAGGGCAATAATGAAAAGCTCCGGTTGTAATAACGGAGCTTTTTTATGTTTTCTAATGGAAAAGTCCATTATATTTTCTTCCTATAGTATAAGCGTTTTTTATCCCGCTATTTGCCGGATAGCCCAATTGGTGAGGGCTGATTAAAGTTTCACTTTATATCTTCCATTTTTCTAAAATGTTTATTGTTTTATTGGTTACATCCATGTTCACTTGAACACCTATCGGCATAGTGATCATCGGATGAGTATGACAACAATCGAAGTCAGCTAGTAAAGGGATTCTTTGGTTTTGCAGTACTTCTAAAAGTATTTCGTAAGGTTTGCGCTTTGTACCACAATCATCAAATTGCTCATGTTTTCCAAGAATAATCCCTGAAACTTTGTCAAATACACCGTTAATTTTAAGTAATGAAAAGCTTCTTTCAATAGTAGCTGCATCTTTTGAGCTATCCTCAATAAATAGAATATCGCCCTCTTGAATACATGGCATATAAGAGCTGCCCCAAATTCCTTGTATTGTATTTAAGTTGCCGCCAATAACCCGCCCAGTAGCTTGTCCATTTGTTACGGAAATCCAATTATTCGGTCTAAGCTCTTTATCTTTCGTCTTCTCTTCCCAATTGATCAATTCATCTGACCAAAATAACGGTTGTTTTATGTTGTAAGGAAGTGATTGATCATTTAATAATGTTTCTGCAAAATAGTTGTATGTATCATCTACAAAAGGCTCAAATTCTCCAAAGGAGGGAATAAGTGCGGGACCGTAAAATGTAGGGATTCCTGTTTTTGCATAAATCCCTAATAATAAAGCTGTTGCATCTGAATAACCAATCATTATTTTAGGGTTATTTTGAAAAGCGTTATAATCAATATAAGGTAATAATGAATTAGAATTCATACCACCAATTGTTGACATAATACAAGATACATTAGGATTTCTTATTAAAGCATTCAGTTCCTCAGCACGATCTTGTATACTGCCAGAACGATAATAATCATATCGACCTGTTAGTGAACCTTCTAATATGTGAAATCCTTTCTGTTGTAAGTAAGATTTTGCTCGTTCAAATCTTTTTGGAGAAGTATAGGTTGCTGGTGAAGAGGGTGAATAAATGCCGATTGTGTCTCCGTATTTTAAAGGTTTAGGAAGTAGCATTGTAAGAATCCTTTCTATTGAATTATAAATTCCTAATAATTATCATTGAATATTCTCATATTTCGGTATTATTAGTGTAACATAAATGTATGAGATGAATAAATATGCTTTTTACCTTGACGATATAAAGTAATTATTGTTATGGTTAAACGTGAGTGTATAAAAGGTTTGCTAAAGGAGTTTTGAAATGAAGCGGTTAAAATGGGGAAGAGTGACGATCCTAGTAGTCATTATTTTAGGGATATGTTGGTTCTTATTCCAAGGAACTCAAAAGAGTGCAACAAATATAGAGGGACAACCTTTACAGGTGGCCGAACTACCTAAAACAGGATTAGCTGAAAAAGTAGTCCCACCAAAGTACATACCACCGGAAATTGATGCAAAAGCAGCTATGATTATCGATGCGAGTAATGGGGATATTATTTATCAACATAATGAGAATGAAGCTTTTGCGCCAGCAAGTATGTCTAAGATGATGACAGCGTATCTTCTATTAGAAAATGTACACAATGGGAAAATTCGCTGGGAAGATCCGGTGAAAATGAGTGCGAAAGCGGCACAAACAGAAGGTGCAAGAATCCCAGTTCAAGTGAATGACACATTAACTGTTAAGGATTTGTACCATGCATTAATGATTGAATCAGCAAATAATGCGGCTGTGGCTTTAGCAGAACATATGGCAAAAACAGAGAAAGATTTCGTTCAGATTATGAATGAAAAAGCAAAGCAGTTAAAAATGTCGGAGTATGCTAAATTCGCAAATGCATCAGGACTACAAGAACCTGATGGAAGTGAGACGAAGATGACAGCTGCTGATGTAGCAAACTTGGCGTATCATCTCATAAAAGATTATCCAGAATTATTAGAAGTGACTCATTTACGTCAAAGTCAGTTAGCATTTAATAATATTAATGTTATAAGTACAAATGATATGTTAAATAAAAATAATAAAGCTTTATATATAGAAGGAATAGACGGATTAAAAACAGGGTTTACAGATAGCGCGGGGTATTGTTTTACGGGTACAGCCAAACAAGGTGATACTCGTATTATTACTGTTGTAATGGGAACGAAAGGTAAAACGAAGCGTTTTACAGAGACGAACAAGCTAATGTCTTATGCATTTGGCTTAGTTAATTAAGTAAAATATTGAGTTAGATCATTATATTAAGAAAGGCAATTTGTTGTTACTTATTATAGGTAACAATAAATTGCCTTTTTATTTTTAGCATTAGGAAATAAAAAGGTAAAAAATGTGAGTGTTATTATTTGAGTTTATTATTGTTTGTTGATAGTATAAAGTTAGAAACTTATTAATGATAAGTTTTAAGAGGCAGAATATGATGTGTACATATGAAAAAGCCTTAAATGAAAATTGGAGGGAATTATGATGGCAAAAGATTTTTACTCAGCAATTGAAGACAGAAGATCTATTTACGCGATTAGTAAAGAGCAAGTGGTTTCTGATGAGAAAATTCAAGAAGTGATTTATCATGCTGTAAAACATACACCTTCAGCTTTTAATTCTCAGAGCGCTCGTGTTGTGGTTTTGCTAGGAGAACAACATGATAAGTTATGGGATATTACGAAAGAAACGTTACGAAAAATTGTACCTGAAAATAACTTTGCACCTACTGAAGAAAAAATGAATGCATTTAAAAGTGGTTATGGAACGGTTCTATACTTCGAAGATAGTCAAGTGGTGGAACAGCTGCAAGAAAACTTCGCATTATACAAAGATAACTTTCCAACTTGGTCTCAGCAATCCTCAGGAATGTTACAATTTGCAATTTGGACAGCTTTAGAAATTGAAGGGTTTGGTGCTACATTGCAGCATTACAATCCATTAATTGATGAAGAAGTGAGAAAAGAATGGGAAGTTCCAGAAAACTGGAAACTTACTGCGCAAATGCCGTTTGGTAAACCAGTGGTATCTGCAGGTGAAAAAGAATACCAACCTTTAGAAAACCGTGTGAAAATTTATAAATAATGTAGGAACGATAAAAGGTGAACAGGGATACAACCTGTTCACCTTTTATAAGTAATAAGGATTTTTTTGATAGGAATTTTTCATCTGATCTTTTAATTCGTTTTTACGTGTTTCAATAGTTGATATTTTTTGTAAGGTAATAATTGAAACGAATTGAAAAAAAGCATAGTACAGTTCTATATTTTTATTTATAGGATCATCTATTATGTTTTTCATAAATATATACCTCCTTCTTTAATCCCAATATTTGCAGGCAATAAGGCTTCCATATCAAAATTCAATGATATGTGGAGAATACCGACCTGTAAAAGTTCGATTGGTTTCCGGGTAGGGTGGATAATACATGTATGGATTAAGGCACCACTGTATATATAATAATATAAATACCCTTAAAATTCCATATATAGCGGAAAATAGTGAGTGGAATATATAATTTCGTCAAATTAGAACAGAATTTTTGAAGTTAAATCTTACAAATCGTCAAAAGTTTTAAAAGCGATAGACAGTATCAAAAATAGCTTTCAGAAAATATTATACTATTGATAAAAAAAGCATTTTTTGTCATGATAAGAGTACGCTTCATGGAAGGAATCTTACTAGGAAGTACATTCTTTGCGTTGTATTAGCTTAATAGAGTTTTTCGGAGTGGATAGGAAAATATATATTAAGATAATGAATGAAATGTCGAATTTTCAATGAAATACATATGGAATTTGAAAAAAGCATTGCAAAAACAGTAAGTTTAATGGTAAAGTTCACATGAAGTTCACACGGAATTCACTTCATTCGTTTAAAATGAACTCTGTGTGAAAAATAAAACTCTTGTTAAAAAATGGAACTTAATGAATATTTTACTTTGATAATATTGTAATGTATTAAGTTTATAAGTTTTTTTAAGAGGATAGTAGGGAAAGGAAGTAAAGACAACTTATGAAAAAAGTAATTGCAGGTTTAGCAGCAGCTTCAGTAGTGGGTGTTGCAGTTCCAGGTATGGATTCTGCTCAGGCACAAGTTTCAAACGAGGCGCTAAAAGAAATTAATGGACAAAATCAAACTCAAAATCAAACGACTGTAACTGAAACAAAAACTGTAGAAACAAAATCTGACTTAAAATACACAGTAACTGCTGATGTATTAAATGTTCGTTCAGGTGCTGGTACAGGACATAACGTGATTTCTAAAGTGAAATCAGGTCAAGTACTACAAGTAATTGGACAAGAAAACGGTTGGTTCAAAGTAACTGTAAACGGTCAAACTGGTTATGTAAGTGGTGACTTCGTAACGACTGGTGGTAAAACAGGAACTACTGTTCAACAAGGAACTGGTACTTACACAGTAAACGTTTCTTCACTTAATGTACGTACAGGCCCAAGTACATCTCATACAGTATTAGGATCTGTAAATAAAGGTAAAACAGTACAAGTTGTTGGTGAAGTACAAGATTGGTTTAAAATCAACTTCAATGGTGGAACTGGATACGTAAGCAAAGACTTCGTAACAAAAGGTGGTTCTGCTGTATCTAACCAAACACAACAACCAACTACAAACAACAACAATACTACTACAGTTCAAACTGGTGGTTCTTATGTTGTTAACACTGGTGCTTTAAAAGTACGTACGGGCCCAGCTACATACAACGCTGTAATCGGTGGCGTAACAAACGGTAAAGTATTAAACGTTACTGGCGCTGAAAATGGTTGGTACAAAATTAACCATAACGGCCGCACAGGTTACGTAAGTGCAGACTTCGTTAAGTTTGTAAAAGGCGGAGTAAATAACGTTACAAATAACAATAACGTTACAAATAACGTTCAACAACCAGGTAAAGATGTACAAAAACCAACAACTGGTGGAAATACATCTTCAATCGCTGGATTCGCTAGATCTTTAAATGGTTCACCATACAGAACTGCTGGTACAACACCTGCTGGTTTTGACTGCAGTGGATTCATTCACTACGTATTAAATCAAACTGGTCATAAAGGTGCTCGTCAAACAGTTGCTGGATACTGGAGCTCTAAAACAAAAACTAGCAATCCACAACCAGGTGATTTAGTATACTTCCAAAATACTTATAAATCAGGTCCTTCTCACATGGGTGTTTACTTAGGAAACGGTCAGTTCATTAGTGCAGAAACTGATGCAACTGGTGTACGTATTAGTTCTGTAAGCAACTCTTACTGGAGCAAGCACATGTTAGGTTACACAAAAGCATACTAAGAAAAAGTAGTTTATATACTTTTCGTATAGAGAAAAGGCTTTCCAGGGAAACTTGGGAAGCCTTTTTATAGTTGGATAAATTGGGAATGTAGTAGTTTTTACTGTAACTTCCCGTTTAAAAATCGAGCGTATAGGTCATGAAAGTAGTTCGGACGAAATAAGTTTGCTGCATGTCCCGCTAACGGTATTTCTTTATATAAAACGTTAGGAAGAATGGACTTTAAATCAAAAAGACAAGATTTATAGAGATGATCATGTTCACCCATTACCCATAATATAGGGTGGGGAAGTGATTTTAATTTAGATTTTAAATCGAATTCTAACCGATGTCGTAATGATTGGGCAATAATGGATGAATGTAATTGCAATCCGAATCGGTAATAAATATTTCTGGAAATGACCGCGAACGGATTTGCCTTTAGTATGCCACTTGGAAAAATGGTATTCGCATATTGAGAGAGCCATTTAGAGTAATCGTCTCCTCGCTTCTCCCAAAACTTTTGAAATACGTTATATAAAAGGGATGGATTATTATAATGTCCACCAATATGACAAATGCTTAATACTTTTTCTGGGTGCATTTGTGCAAAAATTGTAGAGATATAACAGCCATAACTTAGAGCGCAAATATGTGCTTTTTCAATACCTTCTTTTTCATATAATTTCAATAGTTGATCTACAAGGCGCTGTAATGAAAATTCAATAGCTTCTCCTTTATCATCGCCGTGACCTAATAAGTCATAAGTAATAATGTTGTAGGAGGCGGAAAATCGCTTATGCTCTTTTTTGAAAGCGCGACGATTGCCGACTAATCCATGAATAAAAATGATTGTTTCCTTTTCGGAATGTATATTTGTTTGCAAAAAGGATACTCCTTTCAATAACGGGAGATTTATATAGTATTGTAAATTAGTTATTTATAATTTACATAGAATAATATTAAGTACCAGGTAATAATATCAGATATTTATATCTGTTGTAAAGATGCGTTTGTATGTATATTTTGTAAAAATAGAAAAAGTGTGTTTACATTCAGTTTACATTTGTATCGTATTCTATTTTTAGAAAGAACAGTTTGGTTTAACACGAGGAGATGAACATGAATGGAAGTTAGAGATGAAATAAAGAAAAAAGGAAATTGGAGGCAGTTTTTACGCCTTATTCAAGATACAAAGCCTCCGAAAGGGATTCTTGTTTTTGCGTTATTAATGAGTTTGCTTTCTACGGGAGCAAGTTTATTTATTCCGATGTTAACGAAAGGGCTAGTAGATAATTTTTCACTTTCCTCAATTAGTACAGGACAAATTGTTGGATTAGTTGCATTCTTTATTATGCAAACTATAGCTGCAGGATTGTCTATATATTTATTAAATTATATAGGACAGAAGATTGTAGCTGGACTGAGAGAACGTTTGTGGAAAAAGGTACTTATATTGCCAGTATCTTATTATGATCAAAATAGAACAGGAGATACAATTAGCCGCATGACAAATGATACAGGTGTTGTGAAGACATTAATTTCTGAGCATTTGTCAAACTTACTAACAGGCGGTATTTCAATCGTCGGATCATTAATTGTATTATTTGTTTTAGATTGGAAAATGACACTTTTACTTTTAACAGTTATTCCATTATCAGTACTGATTTTAGTTCCACTAGGACGAAAAATGTATAAGATTTCAAAAGCGCTTCAAGATGAAACGGCATCTTTTACAAGTGTGTTAACGCAAGTGTTATCAGAAATTCGTTTAGTGAAATCTTCAAATACAGAAAAAAGAGAATATGAAACGGGTAATACAGGTATACAAAAGTTATTGCAATTTGGTTTGAAAGAGGGAAAAGTGCAAGCGTTAATTTCACCAGTTATGTCGTTTGTTTTAATGGCATTGCTTGTTATTATCGTAGGATATGGTGGAATGCGAGTTTCTAGCGGTGCATTAACAACTGGGGAACTAGTAGCGTTCATTTTATATTTAGTTCAAATTATAATGCCAATGAGTCAACTATCTATGTTCTTTACACAATTCCAAAAGGCAATTGGTGCAACGGAAAGAATTAATACAATTTTAGAATATGAGGTAGAAGATCATGAAACTGGTGTGAAGGTCACAAATGCTAAGCAGCCGATTGTTCTTGAACATGTACATTTTGAGTACAACGAAGAAGAGAAAGTGTTGAAGAATATTGATTTCACAATTGAATCTGGAAAAGTGACAGCGATTGTAGGACCATGTGGTAGTGGGAAAACAACGTTATTCTCATTACTGGAACGTTTTTATGAGCCAACTAGTGGTACCATTAAATTAGGAAAAGAATCAATTACGAGTTATACATTAGAGTCATGGCGACGTCAAATCGGTTACGTATCACAAGATAGTCCGTTAATTGATGGAACGATTCGTGATAATATTTGTTATGGTGTCGAGGGCGAAGTGACGGATGAAGAAATTGAAAAAGTAGCTGCAATGGCATATGTTGATGCATTTATTCATGACTTACCAAACGGTTATGCAACAGAAGTTGGAGAACGCGGTGTGAAGCTTTCTGGGGGACAAAGACAGCGAATTGCGATTGCTCGAGCGTTACTTCGAAATCCGCAAATTCTTATGCTCGATGAGGCAACTTCAAGCTTAGATAGTAAATCTGAGTCTGTCGTTCAAAAAGCGTTAAATAACTTAATGAAAGGCCGAACAACGTTAGTTATTGCACATAGACTTTCTACTGTTGTAGATGCGGATAAAATTATCTTTATAGAAAAAGGGAATCTTACAGGAAGTGGTACACATGATGAATTGTTACGCACACATGATATGTATCACGAATTTGCAACGCAACAATTGAAAATTAAAGAGGGCGCATTATAAAATGAATCATTAGTGGGGCTTGTACTCCGCTGATGATTCATTTTTAAAAATTTTATAATGGATGGCAATTAGAAAGGAGATGGTTCCTTTGATACCTAACATCTTAATAGTAGATGACGATCCGCATATTAGAGAACTCGTTTCTGTATTTTTAGAGCGGGAAGGCTTTCAGACATATGAGGCAATTGATGGATTAGATGCTCTTCGGAAAATAGACGAAGTGAAAGTTGATATGGTTATTCTTGATATCATGATGCCAAATATGGATGGGTTTGATGTATGTTTTGAATTAAGAAAATACTATGATATCCCGATTTTGATGCTAACTGCCAAAGGGGAAACGTCTCAAAAAGTAAAGGGATTTCACCTTGGCACAGATGATTACCTTGTAAAACCATTTGATCCGATAGAATTAGTAGTGAGAGTAAAGGCGTTACTGAAACGTTACCAAATTACAGTGTCGCAATCGATCCAAGTTGGAAATGTATTATTAAATCGTAAAACATTTGAAGTTACAGCTGGAGAACAAACAGTTACGTTACCGCTAAAAGAATTCGAATTGCTCTTTACTTTAGGTTCTAAAGCAGGCAGAACTTGTTCAAGAGAGCAATTAATTGAAGATGTATGGGGATATGATTTTGAAGGGAATGAACGTACACTAGACGTTCATATTAATCGGCTACGTGAGAAGTTTCAAGAGGAGAAGTCGAAGTTCAGTATTAAAACGATAAGAGGTTTAGGGTATCGCCTAGAGGTAAGTAAATGAGAAAAAGAAAACAAATGAGTAAGCTGAAGATGTTGAAAGTAACGGGAGCGATAATAGCGCTCTTTTCTTTTCTCACTATAATTTGGTCTATCGCTTTTTACGTAGCAACTAGTATATTGAATGCTTTTGACGTAAACGTATCGCCGTTTGTTGCCTTTCTAATTAGTGATATGGTCGGTTTTGTATTTATTATCCTTATTTGGACATTGATTGGAATATTGATGAGACCAAAACGCGAGGCGATGATTTGGACTATTATTGAACCGATACAAAAAATTGCAAAAGGGGACTTCTCCGTAAAAATACGAAATGAAGAGAAATATGATGGGGAAATTGGTGTGCTCGTAAAAAGTATAAATGATATGACAGATGAACTGAATGCGATGGAAAAAATGCGCCAGGAATTTGTATCGAATGTTTCTCATGAAATACAGTCACCATTAACTTCTATAAAAGGATTTGCTAGAGCGCTACAAGATACTAATCTTCCTGAGCGAAAAAGAAAACATTACCTTACCATTATTGAAACGGAAACGACGAGATTATCTAAACTAAGTCAAAATTTACTGAAGCTAACTCTTTTAGAATCAGAAGAGTATACACCAGAAAGAGTAACTTATAGATTAGATCAACAGTTAAAACAAATTGTATTAAATAGTGAACCGCTTTGGGATGAAAAAGAAATTGAATTAGACCTTGATTTAGAAAAAGTGCATATAACTGCCGATCAAGAAAGTATGAGTCAAGTGTGGATTAATTTAATTCATAATAGTATTAAATTTACTCCAAGTGGTGGCACGATTACAATCCAGTTAAAAGAATACGAGACATTAGTGGAAGTGCGTATTCGTGATTCGGGAATTGGGATATCTGAAGAACAGAAACAACATATTTTTGAACGTTTTTATAAAGCTGACTCTTCACGAAATCGTGCTTATGGAGGAAGTGGCTTAGGTTTAGCGATTGTGAAAAAAGTACTCGATCTTCATCGAGGAGAAATAAAAGTTGAGAGTGAGGAAGGGAGTGGTACGGAATTTATTGTACGTATTCCGAATTATGAAGAGGAATAGTGTTAGAAGGGGAACCTTCTAACACTATTTTTCTTTAAAAATACATTTCCCATTACTGCAACTGTATTGATAAGCTTTTCCTTCATTGTTCATACGGTATGAATAATCTGATTCTTTATCTTTCTTAAAGTCAACGTATGCTTCTGCACCGTTTTTATCATCATCGATATCAACAAATTGTACAAGGCGTATAGAATAATCTTTCTTTTCACTTAAACCTCTTTCTTGCATGTTTGTATGAATACCGTCTACTAACTCGTCAAACAATGACCAGTTTAAATTAAGATTTTCAAAGGACTCAGTATGTCTTCCTAAAATGCCGTTATCTTGTATTATTTTATTATTATTATCGTATGTATAAGAGTATGTAAAATAAGGTTCGTCTTTATATACGACTTCTGCATAATAGCCGATAGTATAAAGAGGAGTATATTTTCCGGTTATGCTTTGTATTTCTTTTTGGTTATATCCTTTTATAGTATGGAGATATGCGTTAGTATCTTTTTCTATTACTTTATAATGTAGCGGATTACCAAATATAAAGTACATAGCCAAAAATATGATACATAGTCCGACTGCAGTTAGTAGCAAGTACCATTTTTTTCTTTTCATACATAAACACTCTCCTATGTGGAATTTAGTTCTATTTTACATGAATTATGGAAAAAAACATGAGAATTATAAATAAAAACTTTCTGTAGTTACCTACAAGTAACCTACGCACATGAAAGTGCATCATTGCCTTTTTACATAAACATAGATACAATTTTAATATAATACATAACTGAGATGATTAAGGAGTGTTATACTTGGCAGAATTATTACAAGGAAAAAATGCTTTAATTACAGGAGCAGGTAGAGGGATTGGTCGTGCTGTAGCGATCGCATTAGCGAAAGAGGGCGTAAATGTAGGTCTTTTAGCTCGTTCAGAAGAAAACTTAAAAGCTGTAGCGAAAGAAGTAGAAGCAGAAGGCGTAAAAGCTGTTATTGCAACTGCTGATGTATCTTCATACGAAGAAGTGACTACTGCAATTGAAACGTTAAAAAATGGTTTAGGATCTATCGATATTTTAATTAACAATGCTGGTATTTCTAAGTTCGGTAAGTTTTTAGAATTAGACGTTGCTGATTGGGAAAAAATCATTCAAGTAAACTTAATGGGTGTATACTATGCTACTCGTGCAGCTTTACCAAGTATGATTGAACAACAATCTGGTGATATTATTAATATTTCATCTACAGCAGGACAAAAAGGTGCACCTGTAACAAGTGCATATAGTGCTTCTAAATTTGGTGTTCTTGGCTTAACAGAATCGTTAGCGATGGAAGTTCGTAAGCATAACATTCGTGTAACAGCTTTAACACCAAGTACAGTAGCAACTGATATGGCTGTAGATTTAGGATTAACTGATGGAAATCCAGATAAAGTAATGCAAGCAGAAGATATTGCAGAGTTTATCGTAGCGCAGCTGAAATTAAATAAACGTACATTTATTAAATCAGCTGGACTTTGGTCTACTAATCCGTAAGGGATACATGTATAAATTAAAGAAGGGATATTTATTCTGTAATGGAATAGATGTCCCTTCTTTATTTTTACATGAAACGAAATGCTATGTATAATCTAATGTAAATGATAAGCAACTTTAAAAAGGAATATTCCGTTTCTAAGAATTAATATCTGCGGAAGTAAGTGTATAGCGCTTCAAACTGTCGGAAGTAAAGGCTACGTTGGATTTGTAATCGCAGTCGTAAAAGAATAACGGAAGGAAATAAAAAGATGAAAAAGAAATTCGGAAAATTATAACATGTATCGTGTACAACACAGCTAGCTCGTGGACCTCCAACACACATAAAAATATAAGTATATATAAAAATTGGAGGTTAGGAATAGATGAGAACTGAAAAAGAAATGCTAGACTTAATTATGAATACAGCAAAAGAGGATGAAAGAATTCGAGCTGTCATCATGAATGGATCGCGTGTAAATCCAAATGTAAAGAGAGACTGTTTTCAAGACTATGATATTATGTATGTTGTACATGATATACATTCCTTTACATCTAATCATAATTGGATACGTGGATTTGGAGAAATAATGATTGTACAAATGCCAGAAGAAATGTTATTAGTTCCAGCGGATGAAGACGGGAAATTTCCGTATTTAATGCAGTTTATGGATGGGAACCGAATCGATTTAACGTTAGTTCCAGTTGATTTGATAAATAAGTTCGTTGGACAAGATAGTTTAAGTGAACTGCTTCTGGATAAAGATAATTGTATTATTGAATTTCCACCAGCAAGCGATAAAGACTACTTAATAAAAAAGCCTACAGAAAAAGAGTTTTTAGATTGCTGTAATGAATTTTGGTGGTGTAGTATAAATGTGGCAAAAGGGCTATGGAGAGAAGAGATTTCTTATGCGAAAGGAATGCTTGATGGTCCGGTGCGAGATATGTTCATCGTAATGCTAGAATGGCATATTGGTATGAAAACAGACTTTACAGTTAATGCAGGTAAATTTGGAAAGCATTTTGAGCAATATTTTGAAGGAGATATGTGGGAACAATTTAAAAGGACATTTTCTAATGCAGAATATGAAAACATATGGGAATCATTCTTTGTCATGGGTAATTTATTTAGGGAAGTGGCGAACGAAATTGCTAACGCTTATGGATATCCGTACCCGCAAGGTGATGATGACAGAGTGACAAGTTATTTAAAATATGTGAAAGCTTTACCGAAAGATAGTACATCAATTTATTAATAATAGTCAGCAGTAAGACTGTCCTAATTACGGACAGTCTTATTTTTGTTTATGAATAACAATTTCTCTAACAAAGTGCAGATGAATCACATATGAAATTTTAGGGAGGTTTTTATTATGTATTATTTTTATTCGTCAGAAATGGTTGCCCCATATCAATGGGGACTAGAACGAGATGTTTCGTACGCCTATATGCCATATCACTCATTTTATTATGGAGACTATATAAGTTCATTGCCATACGCATATATCCCTCAAAACTATGAAGTACAAATGAAAGCATATGAGCGTGGGTCGTGGACACCATTTTCGTGGGTCGAAAAATATGCGTACGCATTTTCAGGACCGTACAATAAAGCGGAAGTCGCACTTACATTTGATGACGGGCCGGATTTAGAATTTACGCCAAAAATATTAGATAAGTTAAAACAACATAATGTAAAAGCTACTTTTTTCTTACTTGGTGAAAACGCAGAAAAGTTTCCGAATGTCGTAAAGCGTATTGCGAATGAAGGGCATGTAATTGGTAATCATACGTATAGCCATCCAAATTTAGCGAAGGTAAATGATGCTGAGTATCGTAATCAAATTATAAAAACAGAAGAAATATTAAATCGTTTAGCTGGTTATGCACCGAAGTTTATACGTCCGCCGTACGGTGAAATACTTGAAGAACAATTGAAGTGGGCGACAGAGCAAAATTTTATGATTGTACAGTGGAGTGTTGATACAGTTGATTGGCAAGGCGTAAGCGCTGAAACAATTACAAATAATGTGTTAGGTAATTCATTTCCTGGCAGTGTCATCCTTCAGCATTCAACACCAGGTGGGCATTTACAAGGATCTGTAGATGCAATAGACAAAATCATTCCTCAGTTAAAAACGAAAGGGGCACGTTTTGTAACACTTCCAAGTATGTTCCAGACATCAAAAGAAAGAAAATGAATGTGTTATAAATTAGGAAAAACAGGATTGTGTCGTATAAGGAAGGTGTAGGTTAGGAGGGGATATAATTGATGTATGCACTAATAAACATAGGAATGAGTATTTTGATAGGCATTATATTTATACTTGCGGCAATTATTCTTGAAAAAAATCCACCAACCGATATTAATGCGGCATATGGTTATCGTACGAAACGATCTATGAAAAATAAGGAATTATGGGATGCGGGTAATAGGTATAGTGCGGAAGTGATGAAGCAAAATGGATGTACCATGATGTTAATTTGAAGTGTTATTAGTATACTGTTTAGATATCCACATACAATAATAGCAATTATGGTGATTATGCTGTTATTAATCTTTTGTTTAGTTATACAAGTAGAGAGTAGATTAAAAATACTTGAACAATAATGAAAAACTAGGACTCCATGCATTATGATGCTAGGAGTCCTAGTTTATTTACAAACTATTATTTTTAAATAATTCTTTTCCTTGTTCAACAACAAATTCATAGTATGCAAGATCATATGGATAAATATCATCAAAAGTTATCGTTATCGGGTTATTGCTTAAAACAGAAATAGCTGTAAAAGATGAAATCTCTCTTTTTAATAGCTGTAGAAAAGAAGTTACATGTACTTTCATCACATCGTCTACTTCTTCACCTGGTGCAAATGGAAGTGGATTTATGACATTGTGAAAATACATATGACAAAACTCACGATCCGTAAGATTTGAAATTTCATAATCTATTGTAAAGATGCCCTTGTATGCTAAATCGGTCGTTTGAAAGGAAAGTCCTAATTCTTCTTCAATTTCACGAAGACCGCCAATTTGTACATCTTCATCATGCATAATGTGTCCAGCTGAAGTAATATCCCATATAAGTGGAGCTTCTTTCTTATTTTTAGAGCGTAATTGGAAATATAAAAACATATCTTCAGCATCTTTTTCTACAAACCAACAATGAAATGTTTCGTGCCAATCACCGTCACGATGCACTTCATCACGTAATTTTTTCCCAAGTGTATTTCTTTCAGAATCAAATATCGTTAACCACTCTGTCATTTTAATTCCCCTTTCTGCAAATTTTATTATACAATATTCATATTGAATTTTGGGAAAATAAAGAAAAAAGGGGTCGGTATTAGTGGGAATAGAGAGTAAGGAAATAAAATCGATTATTTCAACTGAGGTAGAATTACGGAAAATATTAGGAAAACCCAGTGAACGAGCTTTAAAAAAAGTTATTTCATAATTAGACCA
>NZ_BOQB01000184.1 GCF_018332475.1 Bacillus sanguinis
CTTTGCTTCCGCTGAATTTTGAGGTGGGGGTCTTACTGCTCGTTAATTCGGGATAAAATATCCCATTCAATAAAGAGAAGATAGCAATGAATCGCCTGGGATAAAGATATGTAATTGATTACCTTATTTTATCTTTTCCCTAACTATTCATGATTATGATATTGCGTATAAGGTTGGTAATCTAAGTTGTTTTTTGACATTAGATTTATAACTTGCAGAAAGAATACTACATTAAAATGAAGCGTATTATTATAATGTTTATGAGAAATTGAGAGCTAAAGATTGTAGTATTGGGAAATTCAGTAGTTTCTCATGTCAATTCAAACAAATACGATAAGCAAGTATACTGTGTTACGATTGAAAAAGGATCTGATATGAATATCAGATCCTTTTTCACTATGTGTAATTATTTCACTGTTTCTGTCAATTCTTTTCCCGTTTTAATTATCATCTTCTTAGTAGCAAAAAACTTATAAGAACCATCATCTAGAGTTTTATTTTGCTCTACCGATTTAACCTCTCGACTGCTTCCGGGCTTGTATCTACACGTTTAACGAAAAAAACTAATAGTAGTGCAACAACATTCATGCCAAGCGCTACATAGAATGAATATTGAATTCCGGATAATAAAGCATTCTGAGTTACTATTGCCTTCGTAGCTTCTGTGAAGGTTGTTGGATCTAATTCAGACATTAGACTTTCAGCTTTTGTTTTTGTTACAGTATTCATAATCGTAACAAGAATAGCAGTACCAATCGAACCGGACACTTGTTGAGCTGTATTATTAACCGCTGTACCGTGAGGATTTAAGCGAGTTGGTAATTGATTAAGTCCATTGGTCATAAGTGGCATCATCACCATCGCCATTCCAAACATCCGCAGTGTGTAAATAAGAATAATATGTGTGTGACTAGAGTCAATTTGCAGGTTTGCCAGCATATAAGTTGAAACAGCTGTAATGGAAAGTCCTACTATGCCAAGAATTCGAGGGCCATATTTATCAAATAATTTACCTGTAATTGGTGACATAACCCCCATTATTACTGCACCTGGAAGCATCATCAGCCCGGAGCTCAGCGGCGAAATACCGCGGACGTTTTGTACATAAGCTGGTGTTAAAATCATACCCGAAAACATGGCCACTGCGTTAACAATTGCAATTACAGACGCAAGTGCAAACATTGGGTACTTGTAAACACGTAAATCCAATAACGGTTCATTCATTTTTAATTGACGTATAATAAAAGCAATTAGAGCAATAGCGCCTATGATTAAGGTTGTTAAAACAACTTTATTCGTCCAACCATCGGAGCTTGCTGAACTAAATCCATATAACAAACCGCCAAAACCGACAGAAGATAATAGTAATGAGAGATAATCAAGTTTTGCATTTTTGTTTTGTCTCATGACATTCTCCGATTTCCAAACCCCTAACAGTAAGCTAATGATTGCTAACGGTAAAATCATCTCAAAAAGCAAACGCCAGTCATAATACTCTACAATATAACCTGATAGTGTCGGTCCAATTGCTGGAGCTGTAATCATAACTAATCCAAAAATCCCCATCGCTGTTCCCCTTTTTTCTCTTGGAAAGCTTACTAGCATAATATTCATTAACAAAGGCCCCATGACTGAAGAACCTGCTGCTTGAACCATCCGGCCAGTAAGTAATAAACTAAAGTTTGGTGCTAAAGCCGCTAAAGCCGTACCAAGAATAAAAATCAACATAGATGTAATAAATAAGCTTCTATTGGAGAAGCGGGTTATTAAAAATGCTGATGCCGGAATTAATATACCACTTACAAGCATATACCCTGTAGAAAGCCACTGGATCGTTGAATAATCTTTAATGTCTAAATCCTTCATTATTGATGGCAAAGCTACATTTAAAAGCGAGTTATTTAGAAATGAAACAAATGCCCCAATAAAAAGAATTACAAGCATTAAATATGGTGGTTTTCTTTTATGTAATGTTTCACTCATATATTTATTTGCCCCTTCATTATAAATTCCGTTGATTCGTTTAAATCGTTTGCATATCTGCGCAAGAATACATTGTCCTTGCAGTATTTTGCCAAACTCTTCGAATGGATATTCTCTTTTTAGCAATTCTACTTGCTCGACATAACATTTTAATTTTTTTTGTTGATTACACCTTTATAACCATTTAAATACAGGCTTGTAAATCTAGTTATGTAACCAGCCATAAAAAGGAATATTACATAGGCTAAGTGTAACATTACATTTTTAAAGTAAGGGGAATAAGCTTATGCACCAATATTGGTATTTGAATTCAAAAGGAGACGAGGAACACTATAATAACCAAATTTCAATGTCATCATTATATTCACAGCCCCTAATAACTAAAGCTGAAGGAATGAATGGTCTGAGGATCTCTGAGAATTGTAGTCCTCGAGTCTATCCGTTTGGTTGGGATTCACCAGCCCATTATACGAGTTTCAATCCCGAGCCCCCTCTCTTTCCTTTAGGTCAGCCAATCCATTATGCAGGGATGATGCCCCAAGGACATCCTGCTAATTGGGTTCCATTACCAGCCCATGCAGGTTTTAATTTTCAAAAACCTCCCTTCCCCTGGGCCCAACCATTCAATCATGCAGGGATGTTCGCACAAGGTCATCTTGCGGCTTTACTATCGCCGCCAGTCAAGCCTTTTAATTTTAATTCTAATGCCAATAACTGGGGTGTTTTTGGAAAACCTCCAGGATGGGGAGGGCAGGTAAATCCCATGGGATGGGGGAATAACGGTCAGCCAGGAATGCTTGGAAACTTACTTACAGTAGGAAAAGGCACCATGAATGGAATCGGAATGCTTAGTAGTCTAATCGGTATGGGGAAGTTCTTCTTTTAGTTAATTAGAACGGGAGGATAGATCCATAACCCAGAACAAAAAAACATTTCCTTTAATCTTCTCAAACATACTTCCTCCAAGTTCGTTTCCTCGTCTTTCAAATTATAAAAACATCTATTACCTTGTATGTAATAACTTGATAGAGATGTGGTGACATCAACAAAACGCTACAAAAAACCGGTTCCTTTACGAAAGAACCGATTTTTTGTAGCGTTTATTTATTTGAAAAGTAGTCAAATCTTTTTCACTAGTTAACACTTTGAACACGGCCAATTTGTCCATCTTGTAATCGAACTTTAATGCCGTATGTATGCGTTTCACTATGTGTTAAAATGTCTTTCACAACACCACTTACAGTTTTACTATAGTTATTATCTAATTGAATAACTACATGTGAACCAACTGAAATTTGTGATCTTGTTGGTTTCCCACCTGTTGCTTGTGTTGTTTTTTCTTGTTTTTGTGTTCTCTCTTGCTGTATAGACTGTTGTTGCTGAGTCTTCTGCTCTTGTTGTTTACGTTTTTCTTCCTCTACTCTTTGTTGCTCTTCTTGTTTACGCTTCTCTTCTTCCACTCTTTGTTGCTCTTCTTGTTTACGCTTCTCTTCTTCCACTCTTTGTTGCTCTTCTTGCTTACGTTTTTCTTCCTCCGCTACTTTTTTATCTTCATCTATCTTTTGCTCATCTGATGCTACTTTTAATTTTTCTTCATCACCTTTACAAGCACTTAAAGACATTACACACAAACTCAACAGTACAAAAAATAACAATTTCTTTAACATTAATAAATCCTCCTATATATACATTACAAATCAATAACTTTCATAGCATAACAAAAGTATATATATTTTATTGTCACAATTTGTCGTATATATGTATTTTCTACTAAAGGACTGGCTCTATAATAAAAGCGAAGATTATTATATCAATTCATGCACAGAAATTACGTTCGTTTACTAGTCAATTAAACTTAATTAATGAAATACAAGAAAACACCTTCATCTTATGTATAAAAGGATCTTTCGATTGAAGATCCTTTTACATTGCTCATTTAAATAAATTAGCTAATTGCATAACGCTCTTCTAACTTTCCTTGCGAAACTTAGCGGATCATCAACGTCTTCGATATTAACGTAAACTAAATTTGGATCATCACATAACCACTCATTGTGTATAGACGAAACGATTATTCCTTGTTTAATAATTGTAGCAACAAATCCATTGACTTCTTTTTGCAATAGCGCTACCCGGCCTAGACACAATGCTCGTCCAGTTTTATTATCTCGTGATTCGAATGAGAAGGAACTTGTTACTCTAAAACGTTTTCCTAAGATAGTTGCTTGTATTTCATCCCGATTTATTGTTGCCACGCATTTTCCACCGGCAAATCCTTCTTGGCCACCGATAATCCTTGCAAACTGTTGACAAATTAATTCATCATTACACGCCATACCTTGAATCATCCCCCTTTTTACTATTAGGTTATGAATGAATACTTAGGTCTGAAACGGTAATGAATCTATTCTATTACAAAAAAGATTATCGAAATCTAACGAAGTCTATTATATGGTAAGGCATTTTTAGAGAGCACAAAAAAACAGCCTAAGGTGCCATCCTTTGGCTTGAGAATCATATCTATGTATGGAGAAATTTAGAAAAGAGAAGGTTCTAACTATAATTTATAAAGCTATTATGCTATGAATTACATACATATTTCCTTATTTACTAGGAGCAGAATCCCATTATGTTACTTTCTGATCAGTCTCGTTAAAGCCATCCCAATAAATCCAGCCCCCATCCCTATTAGCCATCCAGCATGAGTATCGCCTAATATAGATCCCACTCCTCCGCCAAGAAACATGCAGCCAACAAATACTAATCCTCCAATTCCCCAATTCGGCCGTTCCATAATTCAATCACATCCCTTCAATAAAACATATGCTTTTAGCTATCTAAACTTTCTTGCATAGGATGGTTAATTATTTTACTTAAGTTTAGCACTTTCAGGGAATTCATAAGATGCGAAGATTGAATCATTTGAATGAATTGCAGAAGGAGAATTTCATTTTTTCATATTATAATAACTTAAGAATTGTGGAACAAATTCTTCTTTAATTAACCAATTAGTAGAAGTATAGATATTTGCCACAATTTATGACTCAGCCCATCGTTATCAAGCTCAGAAAAGAAAGCAAAAACGAAAATTATATGCATCATTGACTACTGTTAATAGGGCGTTATGTCATACAATGGAGTTACTATTAGAAAACTGTGAGGATGATTACGTTGGTAAAATTTGTAATTAGTTATGCTGCAAGTCTGTTTGCTTTTATTTTTGGATGGTTCTTGATTTCATATATTTCTCATCCTAGCTTTATTCACCCGAACGTTGTATTAGGATTCATTAAAACGATCGTCACTTATGGTAGTATACCAGCTCTTATAGCTTGTCTAATTGGGGAAGTGTTATACAGGAAAATCAAACGATGTAGAGAATTTCAATTTGGAATTCCTGTATTTATAGGACAAGCAGTTATCTATACACTTATACCATTTCTTTTTCTTTTTCCTTTTAATTTTTCCCATTTCTTTGATTTCGTTGCACCTGTTATTATGGGGTCCTTATCTTTTTATTTAGTACGTAGAAAAATATAATTACCTTCAAGAGTGTGACAGAAAGAAGCCTGAGTGAGTAAAACCACACTATATAACCATACAGAGCTCAAAGAACGCATCAATTGTTGCGAAATAAACAAGAACAAGAATAAAGGGTTTGAGGAAGAAAATAAGTAATTGCATGAAAAAGGAAATGTACAGCTTACGGATTACTTCATGCATTCATAAAAATAGGACCGTACATATTAGATATATCTAATATGTACGGTCCTTTCGTTTACTAGTCGTTCACTTATATCACCTAAAAATAAGTATGTGGTCCTTTTACCATTTGAATTTCTTTTTAAACTTCTTATATTTTCTATACGAATGTCTAACAATGTTTAACATAAAATACGGTATTTTAATAGGGAAAGGAAATTTATAAATGAAAGGCAAATAAAATATAAAATATGCCTTTTCTAGGTCTCTCCACTTACTATCTTCTTTTGTTTTTAAGAAATCAGATACATCGACTACATATCCTCTTCCGTTTTCCATCATCACATTTTTCCCGTGAACGTCACAAGGAGTTAACCCTTGTTCTCTTGCATACTCTAATGCTTCATTGATATCAAAGATTACCTGTTTAGGAATTTTAATCCCCTTATGAATAGCATCGTATAAAGTAATTTCTTTTAAACGTTTCAATACTATGAAATTTTCTCCTTTATATATAAGCTTCGAATAAGAAGGATGATTTCCGATTCTTCGGTATACTTCTGACTCTTTTTCAATTCCTTCTCCTTCTCGTGCGTAAACTTTCACTACCCAATCTTTGTATTCTTTATGCATGAATACTGCGGCATAATTCCCCATCCCTAAACACTTCCAAAGTCTAGGAATATCTTTAACTACTACAGGCTCGAATTCGTCCTCACTTCTTATGCTGACCTCTTTTAATAATTCATCCTTTATTAATCCCACAAAACTGTTTATACTCATCATTTCCACTCCGGTTTTGCTAAAAGGGGTCCCACCCACATTTTAACGAAAATATACACTAAGTGAATTTTAGCATAAAACGAGTCATCTTTT
>NZ_BOQB01000185.1 GCF_018332475.1 Bacillus sanguinis
TTTGCGCCATTTCTGCACGGCTAACAGAATCTTTCGGTCTAAACCCTCCGTTTCCATCCCCTTTAAAAATTCCCAATTTCGTTAACGTTAAAACCTCTTCAGGGAACAATGTCGAACCTGAGCGAATATCTCGATACGGATTGTTTAAAGTTGATCCATCTTGTAATACGTAACGAGCACCATCATTACTGAACGTACCACCTTGCTTATTCGGTACTAACACACGATAAATTAAAGCTGC
>NZ_BOQB01000186.1 GCF_018332475.1 Bacillus sanguinis
CTGCAACTTGTTCTCTCGTCGCAACATCACCGAAACCAAACTTCCCATTTCCATAGCCTGAAATAATATTTTTACCCGCCAAATCTTTAATTGCCGGATACGACCAATGCGATGTAGGCACATCAGAAAAAATACTTGCTTCAGCAGCTCTTACATCACTGCCATTGGTATACATTAAAGCACCGCCAATAAGTGTTAATGATGTAATTGATTTTAATA
>NZ_BOQB01000187.1 GCF_018332475.1 Bacillus sanguinis
CTTTCGTTTTTTTTGCTCTCATATATTTTGAAGTACCATTATTCATTAATTTCTCTAAACGATTTATATTTTCCGTTAACGCACCTTTCACAAGAGAGAAATCTGTATTTGGTTCTTCTTTTTTTTCTTTAAAAAATGAAGACTTTTGTACATTTACTTCAGCCATCTCTTCTCCCCCCTCTTCAAAAAGATACAATCTTCTATTTATATTATATCGCAAATGCAGACAGCGTGTACACGTATCATTTTCTTTTTAATTCTTCTTCTAACTCTTCTACTTGCTGTAATGTATCTCCTTTTATTAACGAGAAATCTGTTGTATCTTCATTATCTTCTTTAAAAAAATCATTGTCATAATCTTTTATCACTACAATCACCTCTACGTGCTAGTGTAGGAATGATTGTCCGATTTTATACAAGTTTGTCTAAATTCGCTTTCCCTTTATGTATAAGTGAAAAGGACAGAAAAAATTTCTGTCCTTATTTACTAAAATAACTATGATGTATTGTTAAATTATATACATTTTCAAAATCTCGATCTTGCAGGTTATTTTTCTTCCCATCAATAACAATGAAAACATCACTCACTATTTTTGCTGGTATAATTCCGACATTTTCTACTTGCACTGCTTTCTGCTCATTCAATTGCTCGATGTGTTCAAACGGAACCATAATACTAAATTGAGAGCGAATACCACGAAAGTTTGTATTTAATTCCTTTGCCGCTTCAAATACAACTATTTTCGCCCCAATCTTTTCCCCATATGAATCTAAAAATGCGTTTAAGCTCTTTGTATATTCCTCTTCCGTATGCCATTCCATCGTACCGAACATTGCTGGATTGACATTTTGAATGATTGTTGTGTATATTTCTCCTCTTGCTTTAGAAGCAATTAATGACCGTTTTATCGATTGAACTGTCTTGCCGATATCGCTAAATTTCGCTCCCCATATTTCTGAAATATTAGGTGTTAAAATAAATGCAATATCAACGAAAATAACCATTGCAGTGAACATTAAAAGATTTTTCCAGAGGGTTAAATCAATTCCTTTTATCATGAAATACACAGTGACTGATACTATAAACAACCCATACCAAGTCTTTCTAATTCGTTGCTTCTTCTCCTCGTACAACTCTTCGTTTTTCCAATAAAAGAAAACAAGAACTAGAAAAACGATTGCTAAAATAAATAAGCCTATTCGAATGTTAGAGATCACCAATGACATCACCCTCCATTCAAAAACTACTCACGATATCATTACATGCACAAGCAGCTCTCTTTATGACAAAAGACGTGGACAAGCTTCTAAATTTAGCTACATTGCATATACATTAGAAGGTGCCACGTCTTTTATCATGAATCTACATTGTATATGTAGACAAGCATGCGTTTCAAATTTTCATGTTAAAAAGAAATATGTTTCGGAATTTCCCCTTCTGGTACTTCTCCGTCCATACTTAAGTAATAATGACGAATCGGCCATAAATTCTCGTCTAATTCATAAACGAGCGGTATACTCGTTGGAATATTTAATGAAACAACACCATCGCTTGAAAGGTTATCTAAGTATTTCACTAGCGAACGAATCGTATTACCGTGTGATGAAATAATTACCTTTTCACCACTTTTTAATGACGGCGCAATTTCTAAATGCCAATAATCAAGTACTCTTCTCTCCGTATCCACTAAACATTCAGTCAATGGAAACTCACCTTTTTTAAGTGCTTTATATTTTGGATCATTCACTTCATATCTAGGATCATCCTCAGTAAGAGCAGGTGGTCTTACATCAATACTTCTTCTCCAAATATGAACTTGCTCCTCACCATATTTTTTCGCTGTTTCATCTTTATTTAACCCTTGTAATGCACCGTAATGTCTTTCATTTAGCTTCCAACATTTATGTACTGGTACCCAGGCAAGATCCATCTCATGAAGTACAATCCATAACGTCCGGATTGCTCGTTTTAATACAGATGTATAAGCGACATCAAAAGTATATCCATTTTTCTTTAATATCGCTCCTGCTTCTCTCGCTTCACTTAATCCATTCTCTGATAAATCTACATCAGTCCAACCAGTAAAACGATTTTCAAGATTCCATAAACTTTGTCCGTGACGAATAAGTACAAGTTTTATCATAATAATTCCCCTCTCGGAAATGTGAATTTTATTGTTCCATTGCGTACACGTATAAAGTATCTAGTAAAGTATTTTTTTATCCATTCACTCTATGACCAATCCATAGTTGCCAAATGTATGGATAAAATTTGTTCTTTTTCAAACTATAAAACAGATATATCTCGTATTATTTTTGCTCGATTGCAACTTCTCGTTTCGACATCCAAGCATCAAAGCCTGAGCGGCTATTTGCCATTTCATTCATAACTTGATGCCAATTTTCTTCACACGATTCACCAAATTTTGAAAAAATAGCAGCCATTTGTTGTCTTTGTACATCGCTTAATTTTTTCTCTAAATCGGTACCTTCCACTGTTAATGATAACTGTTTCACACGACGGTCATGTGTAGCTTCATTACTCTCAATTAAATTCTTTTCCACAAGTTGTCGTAATGGTCCGTGTAGCGCTTGTTTACTTATTTCTAGCAATGATAATAACTCATTTACACTTATCCCTGGAAAGCGTGCGATAAAAAATAAAATTCGGTGATGTACTCGTTGTATGCCATACTCTTTTATAATTTCATCTGGCTTTTCAGTAAATGTTTTATATGCAAAGTAAAATAATGCTAATGCTTCATTCATCTGTTCTTCTTTATGTTGTGTCATCTACTTTCCCCCTGTATGTAAATTATACCACATTCTAGTAATGAATATTTTAATCAATACTCTAGAGCTGCTTTCGTTTATTACAAGAAAGCAAAACAATTAGGAGATGATTCACTTGAAAACGCAATATACTGTAAGTACATATTTATTAGACCGACTAAGCGAATTAGGAATTGAGCACATTTTTGGTGTCCCTGGTGATTATAATTTGGCTTTTTTAGATGATGTACTAGCACATGAAAAGCTAGAGTGGATTAGTAATTGTAATGAATTAAATGCAGCATATGCTGCTGATGGATATGCTCGTATAAAAGGAATCGCCGCTCTTATTACCACTTTTGGTGTTGGAGAATTAAGCGCTATTAACGGTGTTGCTGGCTCATACGCAGAAAACGTACCTGTTATAAAAATCACGGGGACACCACCAACAACAGTAATGGAAAATGGGGCACTCGTTCATCATACGTTAGGTGATGGAAAGTTCGATCATTTTCCCAATATGTATAGAGAACTCACGGTGGCACAATCAAAATTAACACCTGAGCATGCCGCTGAAGAAATTGACCGTGTGTTACGTGCATGTTTGAGTGAGAAACGCCCTGTTCATATTCAATTACCTATTGATGTGTATAATAAACCAATTAATAAACCTACGGAACCAATTTTACATAAACCAGTTGTAAGTAATAAAGATGCGCTAGATAAAATGCTTCTACATGCAATTCCAAAAATAAACAGTGCCAAAAAACCTGTGATTTTAGCTGATTTTGAAGTAGATCGTTTTCATACAAAAGAATATTTATATCAATTTGTAGAAAAAACGGGGTTTCCTATTGCAACGTTAAGTATGGGGAAAGGAATATTCCCTGAAAAACACCCTCAATTTATAGGAATTTATACTGGTGATGTAAGTTCTCCATACTTACGAAAAAGAATTGATGAATCTGACTGTATTATTAGTATTGGTGTAAAGTTAACTGATACTATTACAGGCGGTTTCACACAAGGTTTTACGAAAGAACAAGTTATAGAAATTCATCCCTACGCTGTGAAAATTATAGATAAAAAATATGGACCAGTTGTAATGAAAGATGTTTTACAACATTTAAGTGACTTAATTGAGCATCGCAATGAGGAAACTCTTGAAATTAAGCCGTTTATTTCAGAATCAATTTCTATTACAGAAAAGTCTAATCCAAAAATGCAAATGGTTACGCAAAAACGTTTTTGGCAGCAAATGTACCATTTCTTACAAGAAAACGACGTCTTAATCGTAGAGCAAGGAACACCTTTCTTTGGTAGTGCCATTATCCCATTACCTACTAACACTACATATGTAGCGCAACCATTATGGGGATCGATCGGTTATACATTACCTGCTCTACTCGGTACACAGCTCGCTGACTTATCGCGGCGTAACATTTTAATTATTGGTGATGGTTCTTTCCAATTAACTGTTCAAGAGTTATCGACTATACTTCGTCAAAATTTAAAACCGATTATATTTTTAATTAATAACAATGGATACACTGTTGAACGTGCAATTCACGGCGAAAATCAACCGTATAATGACATACAAATGTGGGATTATACAAAACTAACGAATGTATTTGGAACAGAAGAAAAAAGCCAAACATTTAAAGTAGAAAATGAAACAGAGTTAGAAGAAGTCTTAACTAAAATAAGTGTTGATAAGAATCAACTTACCTTTGTTGAAGTTGTAATGAGCCCAGGGGATCAACCTGAACTGTTAGCTAAACTGGGGAAAAGATTCGGCCAGCAAAATTCTTAAAAAGAAAAGCGTAACTATAAATAGGTTACGCTTTTCTTTTTAAATCTTTATTCAGCAAGAGTTAACTGCCAAGACACACCATACTTATCATTTAACCAACCAAATTTTTTACTAAACGGATAGGCACCTAAAGGCATAAGTACTGCTCCATCTTGGGCTAGTTTATTAAAAGCCGTTTCAATTTCTTCTTCCGTATCACAAGTTACATAAAGAGACATAGCTGGTGTAAATGTAAAATTATGATTTACATAACTATCTATGCACATGAACTCTTGTCCGTGTAAAGTAAAAGTTGCATGAATTACAGTACCCTCTTTACCAGGTCCGTTTTCATCGTAGCGAGAGATACTTACAATTTCTGATTGATCGAATAGCGACGTGTAAAAGTTCATCGCCTCTTCAGCTTTACCTTCAAACATTAAAAACGTAGTGATTTTTTGATTTGGTTTACTCATATAGAGACAGCCCCTTGTTATGTATTTATGTAAAACATACATCGGTCAACAAAACCGAACATATATTCTTATAAATATATTGTCTATAAAAACGATGAGTTTGTCAATTATCTACTTTCTTATTTCTTCTTAAATAGCGCTGTCCAAAGAAATGATTCTCCAAACATAGTATTTGGTTGTTCAATTTGCTTCATCTTTCTAATTTCAATCACTTCAAATTCTTTAAATATCTCTCTTAATTTCTCTTCAGAGTATGCAAGACCACCTTGCAGACTCCATCCTCTATATACGTCCCAATCTGATATTTCCGAGCCATTTCGTTCATCTAAATCACCTGGCGCAAAACATGTTAATCCAAAATAACCACCCGGTTTCAATGAGTTTTTAATTAAATTCACATAATTTATTCTTCTATGCGGTGGAATATGATGTAAACAGCCCGAATCGTATACAAAGTCAAAATCATTTTGACCCTCTAAATTAAAAATCGAATCACAAATAAAGTGAATTTCTATTTCTTTTGCTAACGCTCTCTCTTTCGCCCAATTAATGCCCTCTATAGATAAATCTACTGCTGTTACATCAAACCCTTCATTTGCTAGATAAATTGCATTTCTACCCGGACCACATCCAAGTTCTAGTACTTTTCCTTTTGAAACCCGCTTTTTTTGTATATACGAAACTAGGTTCTCATCTGGAACATTTTCAAAAAACGGAACATCCTTTTCTCTATTCTTATAAAATTCATTCCAAAATGGTTCTGCCGGTCTTAATAATGAATCAAGCATTTCAATAATATCTTCTTGAATATGTAACGTTTCATTTTTCATTTGTATCCCTCCCAATTCAATAGTCAGAAAATTATTATATATCTTTTCGAACTTTCAAACAAAGAAAAAATCCTAAAATAAATTGGATTTAAAATAAATATTCGGTCAATACTGTATGTAGGCTGTATGCCAACATTCATTTAAAGTAGTCTTCTCTGTATCTCCTTGTATTGAGCAGTTAGCTTTTGCTAGCTGCTCTTTTATTTCGTTCCTGTTCTTGCTTCTTGAAGAATTCTTTAACTGCATTTTCCCAATAAGTACACATATCCATTCCCCTTTTCTACAAAATGAAATTTTTATTTTGTTATACGCTTCACTTCTTCAATCAACGAAGATACGAGATTAAAATCACCTTTAAAGATGTTCCATTCAAAAAGCATTCCTTCATATCCTCAAGTAATTCCTCAGCAGTTTCAATTCGTTCTATATTCATTCTTCCTTTCTCCAAAATAACTATTTTATTAAGCCTTTTCACCTTTTAACCGGACAAGCATATATTATTGTATGGAGGAATCCACTCATAAAAATCTACCTTTCTTGTCAAAGAGCATGCTTATATGCGTGCTCTTTTTATTATGTTTTCTTTCATTTCTAAATAACATTTATAACTCTGTTCATACTATTTTTTCAACTTTAGGTTACAAACTATTTCTGTAAGCGTAGTGTTTCCTTTGTACAACAGGCAGTTAGTTTTATTCATAACAGTAGTCCTCTGCACTATTCACTATAAATTTTCATATATTGTATTGTGCTTGTCCAAAACGTGAGGTTATTACTCACGCAATCTAAATGAAAGAAAGGAGTGAAAATATGCGCTCATCTAGTCGTAAGCTCACAAACTTTAATTGTGGCGCACAAGCCCCCAGTACTCTACCAGCTCTCGGTTTTGCTTTTAATGCTACTTCACCTCAATTTGCAACACTATTCACGCCACTACTACTACCTAGTACGGGCCCAAATCCAAATATTACTGTCCCTGTAATCAATGATACAATTAGTACAGGAACTGGTATTAGAATTCAAGAAGCTGGTATTTATCAAATCAGTTATACATTAACAATTAGCCTCGATAATGTTCCAGTAGCCCCCGAAGCCGCGCGCTTTTTCTTGACACTAAACTCATCAACTAATATTATTGCAGGATCTGGAACCGCAGTCCGTTCTAATATCATTGGCACTGGTCAAGTAGATGTATCCAGCGGTGTCATTCTAATAAACTTAAACCCTGGTGATTTAATTCAAATTGTACCGGTTGAAGTAATTGGTACAGTAGATATTCGTTCTGCCGCTTTAACAGTTGCACAAATTCGTTAATAAAAACAATATGCTTGGCTAATTAACATTTAATATTCCTTATACACCCCAAAATATATGTTATAGATGTAACACACATTTATATCAAACAAGCATATTTTATTGTATGGTGACTATCTAGTCATACTAATCTAAAGCGTTCATAAGAGCACACTTATATGTGTGCTTTATTTTTCATGAAAATCAAGCTTTAATATAACTATTTTGTTTTACTTTATACTCATCGCTCTTTTGAACATTTACCTTTTTATTGTTATATTTGTTCATTGTTTTTCTCTTTTATTTTACTAATTAGCTGATTAATTTCACAAACCCATTTTATTAAACATCCCATGTTTCTTTACCTCTTGAATATTTTTCAAATAAAAATACATACTATTTTCAAGCCGCCGTGTCCACGGCTAATACTTCTTTCTTTTATTACAGCAGAAACAGGTAGGTTCTTCACTTATCTGCTTTTTCTGTATATTTTTTAAGAAATCGATAATAATACCAACAAGCTGTTTGAACTAGTAGCTTCACTCTTCTCGTAATGGGGATACAAATTATCACAATTAGCTAACTCATTGAACACACTGGCAGACAACCAAAACCGTTGTCTGCTTTTTGTATGAGATTTTTCGTTTTACATATACTACTTTTGAACCTGCAGACCAATACGAGCCATTTTAGTGCTTGGGATTTCCCTTCCGGGGATAAGTATTTTTTACTTATCCCTTTTCTGTATAGACACGTATAGTTAGGGTAAAACTAATTACAAGCAGATTTTCTGTTTATGCGTAGTTCTAAACAAGATTACTTTTTCTCCTATTAAAGGACGGCAGGTACGACTGCTAGTCCTTTTTTCTTATTTCGTATACTATCCCTTCTGTTAACTTCACACTACATTACCTTCATCGTTATAGTAAGCAAATTCCCCATTAGGATGGCAATGGCGCTTCTCGAGTTCCCCATCGAACAAAAACTAACAAATTAGTTTTCCAGTTTCCAACGATCGTACCCAATACGAGTTTAATCCTTCATAAACTTCTCTTGTTCCATTCCAATAATTGCGGAATGTGTAATAAAAATATTCGCTTGCTTCAATACCTTTTCTTTCAACAAAAGTGTTCTGCTTAAATAGTAGACATAATAAGTTCCGTTCTCTTTTTGCTGCAGCATAAGATTCCCGTACCATTTGGATGTGTTACGAATTTCTTTCACCCCATCGTCCAAATCTTTGTTTGCAAAAGATGTTTTCGTATCGTTATACCAATTGATTTTTTCATAATCCGTATCATCATCAGGGGAGCTAGTACGAATCGCTTTCTCTCGATTTTTTCCGATTAAATATTGTTCATACGTAAGTTGCACTTGTTCTTGCATTGCGACATGGTAGTAATACCCTTGTTCTACTGGTTTTGAACTATAAAATTCTCTTTATAACTTTTAAATACGGTGAATGAAATTTTTGTTTTTTCTTTCCATCATCCTTGTTGTATACAAACAAAAAAAGAGCCGCAATATTTTGCGACTCTTTTAGAATAATAACTATTTAACGGCCACGTCTTTGCTGACCTTGTTTTGTACTACCTTTTTTATTACTTGGCTTATTAAATGATCGATTGTTATCATTTCTCGAACTATTTCTTGAATCACTTCTTGAGCTATTTCTCGAATCACGTCTTGAACCTTCACGGCTATCTCTTTGACGATTTTGATCTGATTTCTTTGGAGCCGGCTTTGGTACCGGTTTTCCATTTTCATCTACACGTTTTATCTTCGGTTGTTCGATTATTTCTCTTTGTATTGGTGCACCAAGCGTTTTTTCAATTTCTTCTAAATGTTTTTCATCTTTCGCTGCAACGAACGTAATTGCAATACCTGATCCACCTGCACGTCCTGTTCGGCCAATGCGGTGAATATAACTTTCTACATCTTCAGGGATATCAAAGTTAAATACGTGCGTTACACCATCTACATCCAGTCCACGAGCTGCTACATCCGTTGCGATTAAGTACTGAATTTTTACTTCGCGGAAACTCTTCATAACTCTTTCACGTTTCGCTTGAGGTATATCACCATGAAGTTCAGCACAATTATAACCTAGTCCTTTTAAATTATCATAAAGCTTACTTGCTCTAACCTTTGTACGACAGAAAATAACTGCTAAAAATGGCTGATCACGATCCATAACAAAACGAAGTGCGTCTGGCTTTGCACGATCTGTCGTCTCAATGACACGCTGCTCAATTGTATTTACTGTTACTTCTTCACTTTGTACTTGAATCATTTGCGGCTCATCCATATAACGTTTCGCCAATTTTTTAATATCTTTTGGCATCGTTGCTGAGAATAACATCGTTTGTTTACTACCAGGTGTCTCATCTAAAATATCTTCAATATCATATAAGAAACCGAAATAAAGCATTTGATCCGCTTCATCTAGTACAATCGTTGAAAGATTACTTAAATCAATTGTTTCACGTCGTATATGATCTAATAATCGTCCTGGTGTTGCAACAACAATATGTGTATTACCTTTTAATTTTCTCAATTGTTGTGCTACATCTTGCCCACCATAAATCGCTAGTACATTAATATCTTCTCTTTGAACAAGCATTTTTTTAATTTCAGTTGTAATTTGCAGTGCTAGTTCCCTTGTTGGTGCAACAATTAAAGCCTGAACATCACTAGACTCTGAATCGATTTTTTCTAAAATCGGTAACACGAATGCTAACGTTTTACCCGTTCCTGTTTTCGCCTGCCCAATAATATCTTTACCTGACATAATAACAGGAATTGCCTTCTCTTGAATTGGTGTTGCTTCTGTAATTCCATTTTCACGTAATGTATGATTAAAAGTTTCACTAATTCCTAATTCTAAAAAGTTTTTCAAATAGACCACTTCTTTTCCTTATTTTTCACATTAGCTTTCATTGTACCATTTGTTTCGCCAAATATGAAAAATAAAAAAATTCTTATCTTCTTTTTTTATATTCATCGTGTACTAGTTGGACAAATTCTTTTTGTTTTTTCTCGGAATTTATTAATGCTTTCATATTTGCGGAATTCAAAATATACTTCTTAATTTTTCAATTACTCCAAATTAAACTTGTCTACTTCGGATCTTCATGTAACTTTCGAAACCACTCGAATTCACTTAACTTTGCAATATGATGTTTTAATCTCATGTCATTTCGTGGATAAAATGTAATTATAGCCATTATTACATCAAGTAATAAACTCATCTTCTCCCCACCTATACATATATATTTCAATGTTACGGAAATATAGTTATAGGGTGATAAAATTGACCACTACATTTATAAAGATATTTTGTATATTTTTCTTACTATATTTTCAATCAACCTCAATTATTATGGCAAAATCTCAAACAAATGTGATAATTGAATTTAAACAAGCTTTACTCAAAAATGATAAAAAATTAATGCAGTCATATGTAACAGAAGGGATTGAACTACCTACTTTCCAAAAGAACAAACCTATTCATGCAATTAAAATAGTACCATCTCCAAAAGAAGATACCACAATTCTTATTTCTTATTCTAAAGACACTGATGATGAATTTACTATCGGTTGCATTTTAGAAATAGTAACAAAGAATAATAAAATATCTCAAATTAATCAAATTTATGATGGAACGAATCCATTTATGAAAGAAGCTACTATCGTAAAAGAATATGAAATAAAGTGTAAGGAACATATACTTACTCCTACAAAATTCCCGTTCGAAATTCACGAATTTCAAGGGTACATCTATAACGATTACTTAGAACTACGATACTACAATGAAGATATTAACGGGATTTTTAAAATCACTGTTGCACCAGTTCAAAACAAATTAGGTTTCTACGTACATAGGGGCGCTAAGTTCTACAGTTTAAAAAATAATATAAAAGCATTATATAATCCTCATTTTGATTCAGCATATGAGCTCCTCTTTCAGAAAAATGGTTTTCAATACACAATTGAAGTTGGTAACAAACGCTATATAAAAGAAAAATATAACGTAAAGGATTTAATTCAAATTGCAGAATCTATGAATTAAAAAACCGATCTTTTCGATATAGGAAAGATCGGTTTTTTATTATTTTATACAGTAAGTTTTCCTCCATGATAACAATAATACGTTGCTACTTTAAGGTTTTTAATTCTTTTTAGAGATTCTTCTGCTTTTTCTAAATCTAAACAAAAACTTGGGTTAGCTATTACTAATTCATGATTATCTTGAACAGCCGCATCCCCTGTAATTACACAGTTTAAATTCGGGAAATATAATGAAATATGCCCCGAAGTATGTCCTGGAGTCGCTACTATTTGACATTCATCATTCAAAATCCTTTGACCATCACATACTTTTTCATCGACAGAAATATGTCTTATATTTTTTAATTGTTGTATAAACCACTCACCAAATTCTTTCTCTTCAATTGGCATACGTTGTAACATGTCTTCAGCTTGAGCCAATCTCTCTGATTTTATATCACCATTAATGTAGTGAGATTCAATTTCACTTGCAATAATATTAACGTGAGAATATTTCACTTTGAAATCATATAATGATCCTATATGATCGTCATCATAATGAGTAATAATTATATTTTTCAAGTTTTTCATCTCATACCCATGTTTTAAAATTGTATCTTCAATTAAAGAGAAAAAGTTTATATAACCTGTATCGACTAAAGTTAATTCATTGTTTACTATAATTAAGCTCGGATAAATACATTGTTTTTCCCCATTAAATTCGAATTCAATTGGTAGTTCTATTATTTTCATTTTTCTTCCCCCATACCGCTAATTAAATATTTAATAAAAACTAAATCATCTACATACATTTTGTTCAAATTTACGTTTAATGCGTACTATCTAAATACCAAAGAAAAAAGCACCCGTTATGGATGCATGTCTTATCTTACCTGCTCAACTACATAAATTAACTTGGGCCTATCCGAAACT
>NZ_BOQB01000188.1 GCF_018332475.1 Bacillus sanguinis
TTTTATTAATATAAAATTTCTCTAAAAATAGAGATTGTCCTAAGAAAAAAAGGAGGAATATGATTGTAAATAATGTCGATGTTAATAAAAATAGTTTAAAGACGATACTTCTGTTTTTCACTGCGTCACCTCTTGTGAGAAATACTGTAAATGATTTCTTTATTATAACAAATGGTACAAAAAAGTAGAGGAGAAAATCTGTCTCTTCCGAAAGTAGTTTTTAATAAAAAGTCACATAAAAAGAACTCGACAGACGTATGACGAGTTCTTTAATGTATTATTGTTGAATCGCTGCATCTAAAGCGATTTCAATCATTTCGTTAAATGTAGTTTGACGTTCTTCAGAAGTTGTTTCTTCACCAGTGAAGATGTGATCGCTTACTGTTAATACAGATAACGCATTTACACCGTATTTCGCTGCTAATGTATAAAGAGCAGTTGTTTCCATTTCTACTGCTAGTACACCGTAATCTCCAAGCTTTTTAACCATGTCCATGCTTTCGCGGTAAAATACATCTGCTGTTAAAACGTTACCAACACGAACGTGTAAGCCTTTTTCAGTTCCAGCATCGTAAGCTTTCTTTAGAAGGTCGAAGTTTGCAGCTGGTGCAAAATCAAAACCTGGGAATGTTAAACGGTTCATATTAGAATCCGTACAAGCTGTCATTGCAATAATAACGTCACGTACTTTTACGTCTTTTTGAATGGCACCGCAAGTTCCAACGCGAATTAAATTTTTAACTCCGTAGCTTTGGATTAATTCGTTTACATAAATAGAGATAGAAGGAACACCCATACCTGTACCTTGAACAGATACACGTTTTCCTTTATAAGTTCCAGTGAAACCTAACATGCCACGCACGTTATTATAGCATGTAACGTCCTCTAGAAATGTTTCAGCGATATATTTTGCACGTAATGGATCACCAGGTAATAGAATAGATTCAGCGATTTCGCCTTGTTTTGCTTCAATATGTACACTCATGAAAAGTCCTCCTTATAATGTATTGATAGAAATCAATATCATTTGCATTATACACTACGAATCCTTTTAATTAAAATCTTTTTATCCTTTTCGGCAAGAAGACTCCATCTGATTTGTGTTACGGGTGAAACCCAACAATTCAGGTGGAGATGAATTGCCGTCAGTCAATAAGGCTGAACTCTTTTGTTTCGCTTATAACAATTTTCCCAGGGGGAATGTTTGTTTCTTTTTGTCTTACAATATGTCGGAAATAAGGAGGGAATATATCTTAAGATAACGAAATTGGATAATTATAATCGTTTTGTTACTTGCACCAAAAGGAATGAATAAGTTAATTCTTTAAGAAAGGTGGTGAAAACAATGGCTAAAAAGAAAGCAGTGAAAGTATTACGGAAACAAAAGAAAAGAGAAACGCTGCGACGTTTCACGCAGAAGCAAAATATCGGACGAGCTTGCCTGACTGCACAAGAATTTCGTTTACTTCAGCGCATGTCACATAGTTCAAAAGCATTGCGAAATGTTGGGTTGTACACGATGAAACAAAGTTATTTGAAGCACAATAAAATGGCTACTGTAAAAGAAGTGGACACTGCCATGCAAGCCGATATGAACTACTGGGGGATTCAATCAAACTCTGTTCAAGCGATTCGTAGAGCCTTGTTTACAGAAGTGAAGAGCTTTTTTAAAGCATTGGAACAGTGGAAGAAAAATCCTGAGAAGTTCACAGGTCGTCCGAAGTTTCCAAATTATTCTCATTCCACCGACAAACGAATTATTGAAATCTATCAAGTTCCAAAAGTGGATGAGAACGGGTTTTGGATGATTCCGATGAGTGTTGCATTCAGAAAAAAATTCGGTTCCATTAAAATACGTATGCCTAAAAACTTAAGAAATAAAAACATCTCCTACATTGAGATTGTACCGAAGCAAAAAGGTCGGTTCTTTGAGGTGCATTATACATATGAAATGCACGTTTCTCAAATGAAGCAACAATCCATGACTACGAGTAACGCTTTGAGTTGCGATTTAGGTGTAGATAGATTAGTAAGTTGCGTAACCAATACAGGTGATGCCTTCTTAATTGATGGAAAAAAACTAAAATCCATAAATCAATACTTCAACAAAATGATATGTAACCTCCAACAGAAAAATATGGACAATGGAATTTCAAAACGTATTGTAACGAATAGAATGGCCGCACTTTGGCATAAACGAGAACGACAAATAAATGGTTATATTTCACAAACGGTAGGCCTATTGTTCAAAAAAGTGAAAGAATTCGATATAGATACGATTGTTGTAGGGTATAACGCTGGTTGGAAACAAAACTCTCATATGGGGAAAAAGAATAATCAAAAGTTTGTTCAAATCCCGTTCCATAAACTGATTGCAGCAATTGAGAATAAATGTATAAAAGAAGGTATCCGATTTTTCAAACAAGAAGAAAGCTATACTTCAAAAGCCAGTTTCCTAGACAAAGATCCGGTTCCAGTTTGGTCTAAGGATAATAGAGCCCAATATTATTTTAGCGGCAAACGAATCACTCGTGGTCTGTATCAAAGTAAAGCAGGAACATGTATTCATGCGGATATTAATGGTGCGCTGAATACATTGCAAAAATCACAAGTTGTAGAATTGGATGGCAATCTCAAAGTAAAAACGCCGATTCTATTAGAAGTGCAAAAACGTAAGGCTGTTACTTTGCGCATAGCTTAGTGGGTGTGTCAACCATCCATGTGTACCCGGCTTGTCGGGGCTTGTAGTACACGCCAGATTCATCTGAGTGGTGGCTTCTTTCATAAGGAAGAACTGCTCTTTTTCGAAAGGGTGGTGCAAGTGAGAAAACGATAGTTCGTTGCCAGTACCAACCAAAAACATACTTGGGGTGTTACCATAAGGTAGCATGGATGCTAGAGCGTCAACTGTCTAGCGATAGATGAAAAGACCTAGTGTTCTAACTCAAGCCCCCACTGAAATGTTTTATCTCAGTGGGGGTAGTTGACTATTTGTAATATGTGCAAAACAGGAGGATTTCATAAATCACAATCTAGAATATATAAGTAAGAAGTTTTGTATGAACAGAGACAATAAAAATGGTAGGTGATGTTTTGAAAAATCTTGTCATTGGACTCGTTGCTTTGCTATTTGTTGTAGTAGGCGGATTTTACATAAAAAAGTATCAAGAAACGACAGGGGCTGTAGGTGATGTTCAGGAAGTAAAATGGGATGTGTCAAATGGAAAAGGAAATGGGAAAGCAGATATTTTGTTTCAATTATTAAATAATAAAAATAGCGAAGTTCGTGGTGTGAATGATCAAATTCGGGCAGTTATTGTGGACGGACAATTAAAGCATGTACAACAAATGAAGCCTACATTTGCAGGGAATGGATCATATAAAGTATCTTCTAAAATAGCGAAAGATGAAAGATATACAATATTTTTATATGAAGACAAAAATAAGTCTGTGCAATCATTTGCGAAGAAAGATTTTGGGAAGGAAATGGACGAGGAAAATAAGAAAAAAGTAAAATTTCCAATCGATAGTGTACTTACAAAAAAAATAGGGGAGTATGAAGTTTCTCTTTTATTTGGTGCACTGCATCCGAATGAGCCAGTGACGTTAACATTTCAATTTCAAGCGAAAAAGGGTGAGAAATTGAAATTACATGCAGAGAGAGGAGAAGTGGAGGCGCTCTATATCGTGGACGAAACGAGAGAAAACTTTTTATATGCAATCCCTGTTGATACAGATGAGCAAGTACAATATCGTATTACATTTCCTGCTGAAGGAACGTATAAAATATGGGGAGATTTCTATATAAATGGTAAGAAATATGAAAAAGAATTTATTGTACAAGTTCAAAAAAGAAAAAACAGCTAAATGTTTAGCTGTTTTTTCTTTTTCCTATTAATTTTGTTACAGAGAGCATGGTAATGGGTAAAGAATGATTCTTTCTAAATGCTAAATATTTACCACTCCATGCTGGTTTATATTTTTCTTTAAAATGTCGTAACCCGCTGAAACTATACGTATAACGAACATTATTAAAGATGGCAGCAGCAACCCGTTCAGACCAGAAAGACTGTGTCGATAAACCTACATTTGAAAGTGGTGCCATACCAATATTAAAGGAATGGTATTCATTTTCTTTTGCCCACTGGAATAGGTGAATAAAAATTGCATCCATAATGCCGCTAGGTGCATCAGGATAATATCGCATTAAATCAACAGACAATGATCCGTCTTGGTATACGGGCATAAAGGTTGTAAATGCGATGATTTTTCCATCCGAATCAGATAATGTAGCGATAGGTGCTCGGCTAATATATTCACGATCAAAGTATCCGAGTGAAAAACCTTTCTCTTTTTTACCGCCAAGCCATGCATCTGAAACTTTTTTTAACTCTTCATATAGTTCGTCTGAGAATGGTGGCTGGTGAATAGAGAATGTATAGCCTTCTCTTTCAAAACGGTTGAAAGTCGCTCGCATGCCGGCGCGTTTTTTTCCTGTTATTGTAAATGTATTTAAATCAACGACAGCTTCTTCACCAAGCTTAAAGAAGTTGTAACCAAAATCATGATATAAACTCATCCATTTACTTTCTATTTGGTAGAATACACAAATGTATCCAAATCGATCAGCCTCAGCTAAAAACTCTTGTAACACAGTACGGTAGGAGGAAGGATCACCAATTGGATCACCTAGCACAACAAGACGTTTTCCAGTTATAGAGAAGAGAAGGAGCGCTTTTCCATCACTACTGAAGAAGAATTGTTTATCTCCTAAAAATCCTAAATGACTAAGTACATTTCCATCATGTTCATCTAAAAAATTTTGTAATCTTTTATCATTAGCTGGTTGCCCGGGAAATTCATTTCGATAACGATTGGCAATGAGTGAGCCAATCAGTAAAAAAGTAGGAACGAAAAAGGCAGCTGCTAATGCACTTCGTTTCACTTGTGTAATATTACGAACGACAAAATCAGGTTTAAAAGCTTCTTTTGCACCTGCAAATAAAATACCTAAGTTTTTATATAAATATAAAGTTATAAGTAAGAATATAAAAACTTTTACAATATCAGAAAGTGAGACTTCCATTTTCTCGCGTACAAATCTCTTGCGAAGCATATATAATACAGCGAGTACAATTAATAAAATAAACGTTTCTTCAATATCAATCCCTTTTAGCGTATTAAAGATGGCTGCTCCGATTAAAGAAATAATCGTCATATAGTAAGAACGTTTTGTTCCATAATATATCCCTCGCGAAAGGATTAACAGGAGAATACCAAATGTTAGTGATAAGCTAAAAGAAAATTGAATAAGATGTTTTGGAGCTAGAATATGTAAGGCGTGTGCTCGGTTTACACTAGTAGGTAGAATGGTCGATAAAATAACCATTAAGCCAGCAAATACTGTTAAAGCAGCAGATGCCCATGAACCAAGCTTTCCTAAAAAGTCACGCTGCAAAGTCCATATAACACCAGTTGTTTCTAATGCAGGCGCAATAAAAGGTTTATCTTCAAACTTTTTAATGGCCACGCCTGTCATTTCAAAAGCTGCAAAAATAAGACCAAGGCAGAAAGGTAAAATGTAATAGACGAGGCGATATAATAACATAGCAGGTAGTAATACGCCTGTATCAATGCCGTATTGTCCGAGTCCAGTTAAAAAGACAAGGTCAAATGACCCAAGTCCACCAGGTACAAGGCTAACAACGCCAGCTAAAGCAGCAATTACATATACACCCAAAAACTTTTGAAATTCGATATCGATGCCAAATAATATTAATATGACGTACATAACAATACCAGCAGATATCCACTCGACTAATGAAACTAATGAGTATAATACAGTTGGGTTTTTCTCTTCTTCTCCTTCTTCTTGTCCTTCTTCTTGTCCTTCGGTTTGCTTTGTTTTTCTATTTTTTAGTTTAGAAAATCCGATATATATAGGGACGAAAAGAGCGAAAAAGATAAGAACAGGCCATAGCCACGGTTTTTCATGCAAAATAAAACTTGTGTCTAATATTCCGATAAGACCGAGGAATGAAAGGATGGCTAATCCGTTAATAAAAGCAGTTGTCATCCAAGCGATACTTTTAATAAGTTTGCCATTTTCTTTTATGTATGGACGATAAAGCATTGTGCGTACACCAGCTCCAACGAGACCACCAAATCCAATAAATCCATTTAAAGTATTAGCAATCCATGAGATGCGGAAAATCTTTTGGACGGGTATATCAGCTTTTAAATAACGAAGCATAACATAGTCATAAAAGAACATGGTTGATACGGCAAATGCGCCAAGTGTAATTGCTAAAAAGACTCCTCCGGTTGGAATGTTTTTAATTGTATCGATTGCTTCTAAAAAAGAAATGCCTGCTAATTCTTTTTTTGCTTGAAAGAATACAATTGTTAATACAACAAATGGGAAGATAATTTTCCCGATTTGTAAGAAACGTTTCCATGAAAACGACATAAATACAACTCTCCTTGTATAAGAAAACTGAGACAATAATATTATTATGACAAACTTCAAGAAAAATAAAAAGGTAAATTCCTGTATAGAGAAGCTATTTTTTATAAGGTTTATATTTAAAAGAGTATTTCGTTTGTCAGAAAATTAAGTTAAAATAAATTGAAAGAAGGAAGAGAGGGGAAGTAGATGATTATAGTAGGTTATGCGGGATATGAGTTAGAGAAAGCAAAACCTAATACATCAGAAGATTTCTTTAATAGATCTGAAGTGACATATATATTAAATAATAAAGAGAGAACTTTTTCCGTTTTATACGTTCGATATTTTGAAGAAATTTTACAAGAAATTACTCCTTTTGAAGGGAATCCAGTATGTAAAGTAGAAGAACAAGACATATATTTACGGGATATTGTAGCCATATGTTGTTTAGTGAAAGAGAAAGAGCATCGCATGCGAAAACGTTTATATTTAAATAATATAGAAGAATTCCAACAATATTTTGATGAAGGAACAGTGGTGAAAGTACAAGAAATATTAGCTGAATTACATAAAAATAAAAGAGTAGAAATAGCGTGAAATGGCAAAGGAGAGAAAAAAATGTCTAATCTGATGGTTGAAAATCAAACAGAACAGGTTTCTATGTTTTTAGATGATGTTATTACACTGATAACCAATTATGTAAATTATCATACGTTGCCTTCTTTATTAGAAGAGACACCAGCAGGGAACGAGCAATATTATAAAGGGTTATTAGCATCAATGAGACGCCTTCTCGTTTTTTGTGAAGAAGGACATGATGCATGTTTTGTTTTGTTAAATAGCCAGCCATTTCGAAAAACAGCAGCTGAAAAAATTTTATATAAAATTTATCACCAAGTAATTGCAGAGTTTTTCTCACCAAAGAGTGATCATTGGTATGAAAATAGTCGCTCTGCCTATACGGGAAAAAACTCTATCGTTTTTCAACAAACGCCACCAGCTTCTGTAGAGCAAGTGATGAAGAGTTTAGAAGGTAAATTTCAATTGATGCGTGAAGAACTAGAATATTATGAGACGGATTACCAAACAAAGATGTTACACAAATATTAATTGCGAAAAAGAAGCTGAGGGGACTTAGCTTCTTTTCCTTTTGTACAGTTATATAAGAGATTTCCTTTGAATATATTTAAGGGGATAGTATTAAGGGGGTGTAACATGAGTCAGCAAGGTGTATTTACAGATTACTTTCATGAAGTAGAAAGCTGGTGTGAAAGTGTTCTTCACGTATTAGATAGCCGTGCAACGGAAGTGTATGATGTCCATATGCTTGCTTATAAAATCCAAATGTTATTAGACCGTATGAAAGAACATGAGTACGACACAGATGCAGAGTTTATGTATGAAATAAGTGACGATGTAGAACATATTCAGCATCATTTGCAAGAAGTATTTATGCAGGGAGAAGAGGAATATGAACTATGTGAAAGAGGGGATAGTGAACGAGCTGTTCCAATTGGAGGACATACACTCCCACCATTACCGTATCCGTATAATGCGTTAGAACCGTATATTTCTAGAGAAATTATGATGTTACACCACGATAAACATCATCGTAGTTACGTAGAAGGATTAAATAAAGCAGAGAAGATGATGGAAGAAGCGAGAAAAACAAATCAATTTGATTTAATTAAGCATTGGGAAAGAGAAGCTGCTTTTCATGGATCAGGTCATTACCTGCACACAATATTTTGGAATAACATGAAAAAAGGTGGCGGCGGAAGTCCAAGAGGGGCTCTTTCACACCGGATTGAACAAGATTTTGGAAGTTTCTTGCGTTTTCAAAAACATTTCACAGAAGCAGCTTCTAAAGTGGAAGGTTCAGGATGGGCGATTCTCGTTTGGGTGCCACGATCTGGAAGGTTAGAAATTTTGCAGAGTACACTTCATCAATTATTTACACAATGGGATACGATACCGCTCCTTGTATTAGACGTGTGGGAACATGCGTATTATTTACAATACCAAAATCGTAAAGATGAATATATAAAAAATTGGTGGAATGTTGTAAATTGGCCTGATGTCGAAAAAAGATTTGAAAGTGCAAAACAAATTGAATGGACACCGTATTAGACGCAGGTTTTCTGCGTCTTTTTTATTGGAAGGAGAAGGAGATTTCGTTCATATTTTAAAAGGCCAAGCATACACTTGTACAAAAAGTGCCAAAAGGACGTGGGGGGAAATATGAGACGAATTTGTGTAATCATAACGCTTCTTATTATGTACGCAAGCGTTATGCCAATTCCTACATATGCAAAGATGAACAGTAATGTTAGTGCTCGAAATGCTGTATTAATGGAGCAAGAGTCAGGTCGTGTATTATACGGAAAAGCAGAACATGAGCCACAAAAGATTGCTAGTATAACAAAAATTATGACGGCCTTGTTAGCTGCTGAATCAGGCAAAATGAAAGAAATGGTATCGGTTAGTAATGAAGCAGTGAGAGTAGAAGGTTCAGCAATTTATTTAAAGCCTGGGCAGAAAGTGAAGTTAGAGGATTTAGTATACGGACTCATGCTTAGATCTGGTAATGATGCAGCACAAGTGATTGCTGAAAATGTAGGAGGGAGTATAGAAGGGTTCGTATATTTAATGAATGAAAAGGCGAAACAAATTGGAATGAAAGATACGCACTTTTCAAACCCACATGGCTTGGATGGAGATGGCTCTCATTATTCGTCTGCTTATGATATGGCGCTTTTAACGAAGTATGCAATGGGGAACGAAACCTTTAAGAAGATTTTTGGGACAAAAACGTATAAATCAGATTCATGGGATTATCCGTGGAAAAACAAACATAAACTCGTGACGTCGTATTATGAATTTGCAACAGGAGGAAAAACAGGTTTTACGAAGAAAGCAGGACGGACGCTTGTTACAACAGCATCAAAAGATGGACTAGATCTAATTGTCGTAACGTTGAGCGCTTCTAGTGATTGGGATGATCATATGAATTTATTTGATAAAGGTTTTGAGCATTTCAAGCAAACAAATGTTGTAGGGCAAGGAGCTCTTGCTGAGATAACTGAAAAGAAATATGCCAATCATGTTTATACAAAAAATAGTTTTGCGGTGCCATTAACTGAGCAGGAAAGAAAGAATGTCGTATTAAAAGTTGAACTTGATAAAAGTGCAAAACTTAAGGATGGCGTAAAGGTTGGGAAGACAGAAATTTATGTTGGCAATGAGAAAGTTGGAGAACGAAATTTGTTTTATAGTAAACGAAAGTTAGTAGCTACAACGGGAATGTATTGGAATAATGTGAAAGAAATCTTTTCTCATATGATAGGTGTTGGTAGCGATGGTTAATCTCGTATGGGTAGCGATGGCAGTCATAGGGATTGTATATGCCATGATAAATGGAACGATGGAAGCAATAAATAAAGCTGTATTTGACGGGGCAAAAGATGCAGTAACAATTTGTATAGGACTCATTAGTGTTTTAGTATTTTGGCTCGGTTTAATGAAAATTGCAGAGGAAGCAGGGTTGTTAAAAAAGTTAGTGTCACTTTTTATGCCGATCGTAAAAAGGTTGTTTCCAGAAATACCGAAAGATCATCCGTCAATGGGATTTATTCTATCAAATATGATGGCGAACTTTTTTGGATTAGGTAATGCAGCGACCCCTCTTGGTATTAAAGCGATGGAACAATTGAAAGAGTTAAATGGAGGAAAGGATTCGGCGAGCCGCTCTATGGTGACGTTTCTCGCGTTAAATACATCAGCAATTACTTTAATTCCTACTACTGTAATTTCAATTCGAATGACGTATGAATCAGCGAATCCAACTGAAATTGTTGGGGTAACATTTATTGCACAAGTACTCTCTATGATCGGAGCGATTTGGATTGACCGCTATTTTTACCGAAGAAGGAGTAGGAAGGGGCGGAAAAAATGAGCATTGTAAATACAATTTCATTATGGGTAATCCCTTGTGTAATTGGTTTTATCCTTTTATATGGAACGATTAAGAAAGTGCCAACCTATGAATCATTCGTTGAGGGAGGAAAAGAAGGAATTCAAATTGCAATCTCCATTTTACCGTTTATGGTTGGGATGCTCGTATCTATTTCTATATTTCGAGCTTCAGGTGCATTAGATGCTATGATATCAGTAATGAAGCCGATGTTAGATTTAATTCATGTCCCAGCAGAAATTGTTCCGCTAGCACTTATACGCCCTATTTCAGGTTCTGCTGGTTTAAGTATAACGACCGATTTAATTGCTACATATGGACCAGACTCGTTTATTGGAAGGTTAGCTTCTACGATGCAAGGAAGTACAGATACGACTTTTTATATTTTAACAGTATACTTCGGAGCTGTTGGAATTAGAAAAATGGGAGATGCATTAAAAGTAGGACTTTTTGCCGATTTGATCGGAATTATTTGTTCAATTGTGTTTGTTTCTTTAATGTTTAAGTAATACTATTCATTTTTTATGCTATTTCGCTTATAATACGTATACGACCACTATTAAGGTGTTGCTTAATAGTGGTTTTTTTATGCGGTATTTTTGACAAAATGATGAACTTTTATTGTGAGCAATATAAAGAATATGGACAATAATAAAAGGTAAAAACATGATTTGACCTTTATATGTTTATTATCATCGCTATGTTGTTTAAGTAAGATGAAGCGAAAAGCCGTTAAGCGTATGCGGTTGCCAAGTCTTTCTAATGTAAGGTAAGATAAATTCGAGGTGAAAAAAAGAAATGGAACGATTACAAAAAGTGATTGCGCAAGCAGGTATTGCATCGAGAAGAAAGGCTGAGGAATTAATTCAGCAAGGAAAAGTGAAAGTTAACGGAAAAATAGTGAAGGAGTTAGGAACGAAAGTAACTCCTCAAGATAAAGTAGAAGTAAATAACATCCCTCTTGAAAAAGAAGAACCTGTTTATTTTTTACTATATAAACCAACTGGCGTAATTTCAAGTGTATCAGATGATAAAGGAAGAAATGTTGTAACAGACTTTTTCCCGGAAATTACACAACGTTTATTCCCAATCGGACGCTTAGATTATGATACGTCTGGCGTATTATTAATGACAAACGATGGGGACTTCGCAAATGTATTAATGCATCCTAGATATAAAGTTGAAAAAACATATGTTGCAAAAATAAAAGGTCCACTAACAGGTGAGAAAATTCGTATGTTAGAACGTGGTGTGACGTTAGAAGACGGGAAAACAGCACCAGCGCGTGTGAAGATTATTTCTTGGGACAAGCGTAAAGAAATGGCGATTGTACAATTAACAATTCATGAAGGACGTAATCGTCAAGTACGTCGTATGTTTGAAGCGTTAGATTGTAAAGTAGTGAAACTAAAGCGTGAACGCTATGCTTTCTTAGAAGTAGGAAGCCTGCGACCTGGTGATGCGAGAGAATTGACACCACATGAGGTGAAACAATTACGTGCATTGGCTTCTACAAAGCCTCGCTAATCAATATTGTGAAACTTTCACCAGTGGAATGCTCCGCTGGTGATTTATTAAAAAATACATATATGCATCACTCGTCGAAGAGAGGGGAGACAGTATGAAAAAAAATCGCTTATTATTTCGCGTTATTATTCTGCTCATTTTAAGCGGTGCTGTAGGGTTTACCCTTTATCAAGGATTCTTTGCTGATAAAGAGAAAATGCAAATTGGAAAAGAAGCACCTAACTTTATTGTGACAGATTTAGAAGGAAAGAAAATTGAACTAAAAGATCTAAAGGGAAAAGGTGTATTTTTAAACTTTTGGGGTACTTGGTGTAAACCTTGTGAGAAAGAAATGCCTTATATGAACGAATTATATCCAAAGTATAAAGAAAAAGGCGTAGAAATCATTGCGTTAGATGCAGATGAAACAGATATTGCTGTTAAGAACTTTGTGAAACAATATGATTTGAAATTCCCAGTTGCCATTGATAAAGGCCAAAAAATTATAGGTACATATGGGGTAGGACCATTACCGACAAGCTTTCTAATTGATAAAGATGGAAAAGTAGTCGAACAAATTATAGGTGAACAAACGAAAGAACAGTTAGAGGGATATTTAAAGAAAATTACTCCGTAATAAAGTAAGCCTTTACATAAGAGGTGCGTCCTTATAGCGCCTCTGGTTTGAAGATTCTGAGTATTGCGGTAACTTGAGGTTAGAATATACAATAGTACATATAGATACAGAGGCGGTGAGAGTGTTGAAAGAAATTAAGTGTGAATGTGGACATGTGAATCCAATAGGAACTGTTTTTTGTGAAGCTTGCGGGAAACCGTTTGAAAGCAATGAAAATATAAAACTATTGGATATGCGCTATGAGGGGAGTGCTCGAAGATCTCTCACGCAAACAAAAACGATAGTCGATAAAATTTGGAGTTTTTTCTCTTCTGTAAAAGTGGGTGTATGGCTCATTGTAATTACTTTAGCTGCATCAGCGATAGGAACTATTTTTCCGCAAGAAATGTACATAACTCCAGGGGTTGCACCTGCTGAATATTATAAGCAAGAATACGGATTTTTAGGGCAATTATACTATCAATTAGGGTTTAATAATTTATACGGTTCATGGTGGTATATGATTTTAATTGCTTCAATTGGTATTTCACTTGTGATATGTAGCTTGGATCGTGTCATTCCGCTTTATAAAGCATTAAAGAAACAAGGGGTGAAAAGGCACCCTAGCTTTTTAAAGAGACAAAGGTTATATGGCACTGGTACACCGCAAGATGGTGATTTGGAAAGAGTGCAAATGAATTTAAAGAAAACGAAATATAATGTGAAAGTGGAAGATGGGAATATTTTAGCTGAAAAGGGACGCTTTTCACGATGGGGTCCATATGTGAATCATATCGGTCTCATTATCTTTTTATTTGGTGCAATGCTCCGTTTTTTACCGAGTATGTACGTAGATGAAGCACTTTGGTTACGTGATGGTGAAACGAAAGAAATACCAGGAACGGATGGGCAATACTATTTAAAAAATGAGAAGTTTATAAAGGAAGTTTATGATAAAAGTAAGGACAAAGAAGTTTTTGATGAAGCGATTGATCGTGTAGGCGATAAGATGATTGCGAAAAACTTCCAAACGAATGCTGTATTATATAAAGTGGTCGGTGAAAATATAGCAGGACAAAAACCGAAATTGGAAAAAGTAAAAGAAGCGGAAATCCGAGTAAATGAGCCGATGAAATTTGATCAATTTGCTGTTTATCAAGTGGATTACAAAGAAAGTGAATTTAAAAGCATGTCTTTTAACTTGCAAAAAAAAGAAAATAATCAAAAGTGGGGTCCGGTCAAAGTTGATTTAACGAATCCTACAGAAAAATTCGATTTAGGAAATGGTTATTCTTTAGAACTATTAAGCTATTTCCCGGATTTTTATTTTGACGAGAATGGAAGACCAAATACAAAAACGAAATTACCAAACAACCCTGCATTTGTGTTTAAAATGTTTACGCCTGAAACACCAGATGGTGAAGTGAGTTTTGTTGGTATACAGCAAAATATAGAAGCTGATGGGAATAACAAATATAAAATGTCATTTGCAGGTGTGGAAATGCAAAATGCAACAGCACTTACTGTAAGGAAAGATTTAACGCTTTGGATTCTCGGTATTGGAGGATTTATATTTATGGTTGGTGTGATTCAAGGAATGTATTGGAATCATCGCCGTATTTGGATACAACGCGTTAATGATGAATGGTGGATTGCAGGACATACGAATAAAAATTGGTTCGGTTTAAAGAAAGATATTGAAAGAGTAATAGAAGGTACAGCAATTCCGCAACCAAATGATAAAGTAGTGGATAAAAAAATTAGTTAAGGTGGGGAAACGATATGGTGCAAATAAGTAGTAACTTTCTCTTTACCGCATTTATTTTATATTTAATTGCCACTCTATTTTTCGGGGGAGCAATTAAAGAAAAGGGTCATAAATGGGCAAATGTAGGAATAACGATTACAATTTTAGGGTTTATTGCACAAACAGTATATTTTGTTACAAGATGGATTGCTTCAGGACATGCACCAGTTAGTAACTTTTTTGAGTTCGGTACGTTTTTCGGTATGATGCTTGTCGGAGCATTTATTGTCATGTATTTTATGTACCGCGTAAGTATAATCGGACTCTTTGCATTACCAGTTGCGCTTTTATTAATCGCCTACGCGAGTATGTTTCCGCGGGAAATATCCCCGCTTATTCCATCTTTAAAAAGTAATTGGTTACACATTCACGTGACGACTGCAGCAGCAGGACAAGCGATCTTAGCGATTAGTTTTATTACGGGCGTTATGTATTTATTGAAAAATGTAGATCAATCAACGAGAAGCAAACGTACATTTTGGTTAGAAACGGTCGTGTTCACACTTGTGTGTACAGTTGGGTTTATTGGAGTGACAACGGTATTTTCTAGTATGAAGTATGAAGCGAAGTTTCAATGGGTTGATAAAAATGAACAACAAGTGGAAATGAAGTACAATCTTCCGGCTTTAGTAGGGCCGCATGAAGGGAAGTTGCTGACAGAAAATAAATTAGAGCCGACAGTTGAAGTTCCAGCGATTGTAAATGCGAAAAAATTAAATACTGTTATTTGGTCAGTATTGGTTGGAACGTTACTCTATATCGTATTAAGGCTAATTTTACGTAAACGAGTATCAGCGGCACTTCAGCCGTTAGTGAAAAATACGAACAGCGATTTGTTAGATGAAATAGGATATCGTTCTATTGCAATTGGATTCCCAGTTTTCACATTAGGTGCATTAATTTTCGCCATGATTTGGGCTCAAATAGCGTGGACACGCTTTTGGGGGTGGGATCCGAAAGAGGTTTGGGCGCTTATTACTTGGCTCTTTTATGCTGCGGTATTACATTTACGTTTATCAAAAGGATGGCACGGAGAGAAGTCTGCGTGGTTAGCGGTAATTGGTTTTGCAATCATTATGTTTAACTTTATTGTAGTAAACTTAATTATCGCGGGTTTACATTCATACGCATAGAGAAATAAAATAGGAGAGTGTATGTCACTTTCCTATTTTATTTTTGTCAACTTTTCTTCTTTTTTGAGAAAAACATGACAAAGTAGCGGTTGATTTTGTAAAATGATGTCGAGGACATTATATACTGTTCAAAAAAAATACATAGTTTTGGAAAAGAATTGAACAAACTTTATTATTCTTGTGAAGCATAATATGGAAAGTGAAACATTTAGAAGATTGCTTAAATAAACGAGAATAGCGCAACATAATAGTATAGAAGGGTAGGTGTAAACCGTTGTGGTAAAAGTACGCAACGGGTAGAAATGGAAAATGAATCAAGAATTTTAATTGTAGACGATGAGGATCGTATTCGTCGTTTGTTGAAAATGTATTTAGAGAGAGAACAATACACAATTGAAGAAGCGGACAATGGTGATACAGCTTTAGAAATGGCACTGCAAAATGATTACGATTTGATCCTATTAGATCTTATGATGCCTGGTAAAGATGGTATTGAAGTGTGTAAAGGGGTTCGTGAGAAGAAAGCGACGCCAATTATTATGTTGACAGCAAAGGGTGAAGAAGTAAACCGAGTACAAGGGTTTGAGGTAGGAACTGATGATTATATTGTGAAACCATTTAGCCCACGTGAAGTAGTGCTTCGTGTGAAAGCGGTCTTACGCCGTTCTGTACCGACGACATTCTTTACACAAGATACAACGACAAAAGATGTTACTGTGTTCCCACATTTAACAATTGATAACGATGCACACCGTGTTACAGCAGATGGGAATGAAGTGAACTTAACACCGAAAGAGTACGAATTACTATTATTCTTAGCGAAAGCGCCTGATAAGGTATTTGATCGTGAGCAATTGTTAAAAGAAGTATGGCAATATGAATTCTTCGGAGATTTACGTACAGTTGATACGCATGTAAAGCGTTTACGTGAGAAGTTAAGCAAAAAATCACCAGATGCTGCGAAGATGATTGTTACCGTTTGGGGCGTAGGTTACAAGTTTGAGGTTGTGAACGACTGATGCTTTGGAGAAGTGTAGTAGGGAAGTTATGGATGACCATATTACTTCTCGTTTCGTTTGTGCTTGGATTTGTTGCGATTTTACTTTCACAGTTTTTTAGAACATATTATGTTGATATGAGTGAAGCTAGGCTTCAAAAAGTTGCAACAAGTGTTTCAGAGTTAATTGAAGAAGGTGCTGATGTAAAAACGATTGAGAATATCGCGTACAAATTTTCTGATCCACTTTCAAGGATCATTATTGTAGAAGATGGTAAAGAAATATCATCTTCGCCGAAACAAGAAGGGTTAGTCACTCTTACAATGGATGATTTGAAAGAAGATAAAGAATTGGCGGCTGTTTTTACAGACAAAAAAGAAATTAAGAATAACATTAGAAAAGCCTCTAATAGTAGAAAAAATAAAAACACTGAAAATGATATTATGATTGTCGGAAAACCAGTGCAGTCAAAAAATCAAAGTGCAGTGTTCGTATACGAATCTTTACAAGTACCGATACAAGGTATGGAGAGAACAACTGATTTTATATTCTTATCAGCAGGAATTGCGATTATATTAACAACGTTCTTTGCATTCTTCTTGTCTACTCGAATTACAGCACCACTCCGTAAAATGCGTGAAGTTGCTTTTGAGGTGGCGCGTGGGAAGTTTGATGCGAAAGCTCCTATGGTATCTCAGGACGAGATTGGTGAGCTTGCAACGGCCTTAAATCAAATGGGAAAACAGTTGAAGTTTAATATGAATGCTCTGCAGCAAGAGAAAGAACAGTTAGCTAGTATTTTAAGTAGTATGGCAGATGGGGTTATTACGTTAAATCAAGAAGGTGAAGTCGTTGTCATTAATCCGCCGGCTGAGCATTTCTTACAAGTTTGGCAAGAGGAAAAGGAAGTAGAGCTCAGTAAAAAACTACCTTCTGAACTTGTTGAACTATTCCATCTCGTTGTAGAAAGCGAACAACAACAAGTGGTTGAAATTAATTTGCAAAAAGGGAACTATGTAGTTCTTATGACGCCGCTTTACAACCAAACGAAAATTCGTGGGGCTGTAGCTGTATTACGTGATATGACGGAAGAACGCCGTCTCGAGAAGATGCGTCAAGACTTTATTGCGAACGTATCACATGAACTTCGTACACCGATGGTAATGCTTCAAGGGTATAGTGAAGCGATTTTAGATGATATTGTGCAAACGAAAGAGGAAATTAATGAATTTTTTCAAATCATTTATGACGAATCCGTTCGTTTAGGCAAACTTGTAAATGAATTATTAGATTTAGCACGTATGGAAAGTGGTAATGTAGAGTTACATATAGGTGAAGTAGATATTCATCCGTTCGTTGAAAAAATAGGTCGTAAATTCCAAGGGATTGCAAAGGATAAAGAAGTCGCATTAACGGTTGATTTCCAAAATCCAATTGAGCAATACCCATTTGATGCAGATCGTATGGAACAAGTATTGACGAATTTAATTGATAACGCAATTCGTCATACGAATGCAGGTGGACATGTAACGCTTGTAATTGATACGAAAAATAATGGTCTTACTTTTGAAGTACAAGATTCGGGTGCTGGCATTCCCGAAGAAGATATTCCATTTTTATTTGATCGTTTCTACAAAGCTGATAAAGCAAGAACACGTGGAAAAAAAGGTGGAACAGGGCTCGGGCTTGCGATTGCAAAAAATATTGTGCAAGGCCATGATGGTAAAATTGCTGTTTCAAGTGTTGTTGGAGAGGGAACTACATTTTCTGTATATTTACCAAATCGTATAATTTAAATATGTGTTTTTAAAGTTGATAATGAATAAAGTTCTACTGTTTTTTATTTTTTTGTAAAATCAATTAAATAAATAATAGTAGAACTTTTTTTCTATCTTGGTCGAATGAAGAATAATAAGAGGGGTGTCGTGAAACGATGAAATTATACACGAAAACAGGAGATAAAGGGACAACAAGTGTAATAGGCGGCAGAGTGGATAAAGATAATATCCGGGTTGAAGCATATGGCACGATAGATGAGGCAAATTCTCATATTGGATACGCGATGACGAAGCTACAAGGCGGGTCTTTTGGAGATATTTACAATGAACTTGAAAATATTCAACATGAACTATTTGATTGTGGGAGCGACTTGGCGATAGTAGAGGGGAAAATTCCTTATAAAGTAACGATTGAAATGGTCGAAAACTTGGAAATAAGGATTGATTCGTATATAGAAGAAGCACCGCCGTTAGAGCGTTTTATTTTACCAGGTGGTAGCGAGTCGGCTGCTGCTATTCATATTGCGCGTACAGTTGTAAGGCGAGCAGAACGATGTGTAGTGTCCTTGCAAAAAGAAGGGGAAATAAATGAAGTTGTTCTAAAGTATGTAAATAGATTATCTGATTATTTGTTTGCGGTAGCTAGAGTAATAAACGCTCGATTACAAGTACAAGATGTGGAGTATAATCGCAGTGCAATCGTTTTTCGTGACAAAAAAGAGAAGGAAGTGGAGTAATCCACTTTCTTTTTTTGTATACTTTTTTCTGTAATATACCAAAATAGAGGAGGTATGGTGTTAATTAGAAAACGGAGGATGTATATGAAAGTGTTAAAATGTGGCGTCATGTTATTGATGGTATTGTTTTTATCTCAATTACATGTGTACGCAGAGGGAAATCGATGGACATGGCCTGTTGAAGGGCAGATAAGTGATTATTTTGGGACAAGGAACGGAAAACACTACGGTATAGATATAGCGGCACCGATTGGCGCGCCTGTGGCAGCTATTCAAGAAGGTAAGGTAACAAAGTCTTATTATTCAAGTAGTTATGGAAACGTTGTATTTATTAAACATGGAGAATATGAGGCTGTATATGCACATTTAAATAAGAGATATGTAGTTCAAGGGGATTATATTTCAAAAGGAGAAATAATTGGAGAAGTAGGAAATACAGGAGAATCACGAGGTGCACACTTACATTTAGAAGTTCATCAAGGAAGATGGACGATGGCGAAAAAGAATGCGATGAATCCATTGCTTGTATTACATGAACAAAGAAATGAAGTCGTTTCTTCATCGTTATATGTCGTGCAAAAAGGGGATACTTTAGTTAGTATTGCAAGGAAATTTAGTATGTCAGTTAAGGACATTAAAGAAAAAAATGGGCTGCAGCAAGAGCTGATTTATCCAAATCAACAATTATACGTAAAGTAAAAAAGAGCTAGTTTAAA
>NZ_BOQB01000189.1 GCF_018332475.1 Bacillus sanguinis
AATAAGAAAATTCCACAAGCTGAATACGAGGCTTATGTGAAATTAGAAGCGAAAGCAGAAAGTGTGTGGGAAGAAGCTCGCGAAAAATCTGATTTCGAAATGTTTCGTCCGTATTTAGACAAAATTGTTGAATTCAAAAAGTAATTCATTACATCTTGGGGTTACGAAACATATAAATATAATACATTATTAGACATGTATGAGCCTGGTATTACAGTAGAAGTGTTAGATCATGTATTTGGTCAGCTTCGTGAGCGTATCGTTCCGCTCGTAAAAGAAATATCTGAGTCGCAAAAGAGATTAAAGACAAGTGCCTTATCAGAACATTTTTCAAAAGAAAAACAAAAGAACTTTACATTAGAGCTATTAAAGCAATTGAATTATGACTTTGAAGCAGGTCGTCTTGATGAAACGGTACATCCATTCGAGATTACATTAAATAGAGGGGATGTTCGTATTACGACACGTTATGACGAAAAAGATTTCCGTATGGCTGTGTTTGGAACAATTCATGAATGTGGCCATGCTGTATATGAACAAAATATTGCTGAGAAATTTGAAGGTACACCACTATGTAGTGGAACATCTATGGGTATCCATGAGTCACAATCATTATTCTTTGAGAACTTTATCGGTCGTAATAAATCATTTTGGAAGAAAAATTATGATTTATTAAAAGAGTATAGCGATGGTCAATTCAATGATATATCAGTAGATGAGTTTTATGATGCGATTAACGAATCAAAACCATCATTCATTCGTATAGAAGCAGATGAGCTTACATATCCGCTTCATGTCATGGTTCGTTATGAACTTGAGAAAGAATTATTTGATGGCACATTACAAGTGAAGGATTTACCAGCGGCTTGGAATGATAAGATGGAAGCGTATTTAGGAATTCGTCCGGAAAGTGATGCGCAAGGTGTATTGCAAGATGTTCATTGGGCTGGCGGTTCATTTGGATACTTCCCATCTTATGCGCTTGGTTATATGTATGCAGCACAATTTAAGCAAAGAATGTTAAAAGACATCCCGAACTTTGATGCATTATTAGAAGAAGGAAACGTAACGCCAATTCGTGAATGGTTAACAGAAAATATTCACCAATACGGTAAAACGAAAAAGCCGCTTGAAATTTTAGAAGATGTGACAGGTGAAGGATTAAATGCAAACTATTTAGCAGATTATTTAGAAGCGAAGTATAAAGAAATTTATGAGTTATAAAAAAGAGCTGCTTACTTGCAGCTCTTTTTTAAAAGGAGGATAGAAGAATGTTTTATACATATACAGTAATGACGCAAGAAGATGCGGAAGAGATTGCATATAACTGGCATTATGAAGGGGAATACTCCTTTTACGATATAGAGGCAGATGAAGAAGATTTAGCTGAGTTTTTACATGATGAGAGTAGAGGGGATCATACATTTTCTGTGAAGGAAAAGGGCACCCTCATTGGTTTTTTTACTGTTTGTAAAATAAATGATGGCACGGTTGATATAGGTCTTGGAATGAAACCTGATATAACTGGAAATGGATTTGGTTTACAGTTCGTAAACGCTGGATTAGCTTTTAGTAAAGAAAAATACGGATGTAATTATATAACGTTATCAGTAGCTACATTTAATGAGAGAGCGATTAAAGTGTATAAAAGAGCGGGATTCGAAGGTGTTGGAACGTTTATACAGAAGACGAATGGGAGTTGTTTTGAGTTTTTAAAAATGAATTATATATGTGGAAAATAACAACAAACAGAAGAGGGCTCTTCTGTTTGTTGCAACTTCATTAACTTTCAGTTGATAGCATGTGTACAGCTATTTCATGCATGTCTTTCAAACCTGACACTTGAGCGTATTCAGCAACAGTGATACTACTCGTTGTTAGAAGTTCGATAATATGTTCATCCATTCTTGACCAAGTTTTACCACCAGCGTTGTCATAAGCGTTAATTAACTTCGTTAGTCCATCCTTCCCAAAGAGTAGATAATGCGATGTGAAATCTATAGATACATCACCTATCCCTACTTCTGTCCAATCGATTAAGCCAGTTACATTATTTTTATTATCAATCAGGATATGACCTGGATGTATGTCCCCGTGCTTTACTCCTACATGAGATGGCCAAAAAGAGTCTTCAGCTAGCCATGCTTGCCAACGATCCCATAAGTTTTGATTGATGTGGTATTGTTCCTTCACTCGATTCATCCTTTGTTTCATAGAAGTTCTTAATTCATTAGCAGTAAGAATTTCAAAACCTGTATTATTAAATTTTTGTTGAGGTAATGAGTGTAGATTCGCTAGAACTTTGCCTAATGAAATATAGTATGCAGTTGGTACATTTTTTTCGTTAAAGTTCCATACATAACCTTGTTGTTCTATATCAATAGTAGCGGCAGGAAAGCCGCTTAGTTGTTTATAAGCAATTAGTTCCTCAGAAAATATAGACCAATCAGGAATTTGGAATTCTGCATGTTTTTTCATGATTTCTAATGCTTCTTTTTCACGTAGAGCATGTCTCATAGATTCAGGTCTACGAGGAATTCTTAATATCCATTTATCCCCGTTTTGTTCCTTAACGTGTGCTACTTGAAAGTCAACGCCAGATTCATTGATTTCTATTGAATCATCTAAGATATTTAGGCCTTCCTTATTTGCTAATTGTTTAATTTTAAGTGTATTCATTTTTATTTCCTCCAAATGTTTATTTTGATTTCAATGTTTTCTGTTACTTTTTGTCTCTAACTATATCAATATGATTAAAGTAGCGAGATATAAGAAAATGTAATCATAAAAAAACCACAGACGGGCTTCTGTCTGTGGTTAAGAGTAAACGAGGATATAATGAATAAACGTCTCTCTTTGTATGGAAAAATATACAAAAAAAGACAGATGTATATCTGCCTTTCTTCATGTGGAAAGTGTACTCTTCCGTTGAAGATTATTAAAAATGTGCAGACTAATCCCGTTTACTCTGCTTTATGAAAACAGAGCCTTTGAACATATTAAATTACTTATTGTTCAAAGTTTGCTGACGTAGTCTTCCTGCATGCATCATCTTTAACAATCCTCCTTTTAATAGTATAGTAACAATATACTTTGTTTATAGATAAACATCAATAAAAAATACTAGATGTAATACCTAAAAAACGAATGAAATAAAAATTTACATTCAGAAATTAGGGAAATGATATTTGCTTTTATAATTGGAAGTTTTAGATTAGTATTAGTAGCAAATAGTAGGCTTAGCAAGGAAGGTAGAGGTAATTATGGTTACAATTAAAACGAAAAATGAAATAGATTTGATGCATGAATCTGGGAAATTACTTGCTTCATGTCATAGGGAAATTGCGAAAATGATGAAACCAGGTATTACGACAAAAGAAATTGATATGTTTGTTGAAGCATATTTAGAAAAGCATGGTGCAATATCTCAGCAGAAAGGTTATAACGGGTATCCATATGCGATATGTGCATCCGTAAACGATGAAATGTGTCATGGGTTTCCGGCCGATGTTCCTTTAACTGAGGGCGATATTGTAACAATTGATATGGTAGTAAACTTAAATGGTGGTCTTTCAGATTCTGCTTGGACGTATAGAGTTGGAAAAATTTCTGATGAAGCAGAAAGATTATTATTAGTAGCTGAGAATGCTTTGTATAAAGGGATTGACCAGGCAGTAATCGGTAATCATGTAGGGGACATTGGCTATGCAATTGAAAGCTATGTAGCAAATGAAGGTTTTTCTGTTGCAAGGGACTTTACAGGACACGGGATCGGTAAAGAGATTCATGAAGAACCAGCAATTTTTCATTTTGGTAAGCAAGGACAAGGGCCTGAGCTACAAGAAGGAATGGTAATTACAATTGAGCCCATTGTCAATTCAGGTATGCGATATTCGAAAGTAGATTTAAATGGATGGGCTGCAAGAACGATGGACGGTAAATTATCAGCGCAATATGAGCATACAATTGCGATTACAAAAGATGGGCCAATCGTTTTAACGACGCTTTGAAATAATATGTAAGAGTTTACAAAACTCGAACGAAAACAGTGTTTTTATGAAATTTGTACGTGTTTTTTTAATAAGTGCTTTCCAAAATGTAAAAAGTGCGTTATAATCCTTCTATAAAATAAATAGTTAGCTACACTCATATAATCGCGGGGATATGGCCTGCAAGTTTCTACCGAAGTACCGTAAATACTTTGACTATGAGTGAGGACGAATATATTGCTTGTTTAGCATTCTTTTTTGCGAAACTCCAAAAGCGCGTCTCTCACTTGTAACGAGTGGTGGCGGCTTTTGGAGTTTTTTATTGCATAAGAGGGGGAACAAACATGAAAGTATTACAAGAAAAGATTTTGAACGAAGGAAAGGTTTTATCTGGTGACGTATTAAAGGTAGATGCATTTTTAAATCATCAAATTGACCCAGTACTTATGCAAGAGATCGGAAAAGAATTTGCTAAACGTTTTAAAGAAGAGAACATTACAAAAATCGTGACGATTGAATCTTCAGGCATTGCACCAGCAGTTATGGCTGCATTAGAGCTTGGTGTAAAAGTAATCTTTGCAAGAAAACGTAAATCGTTAACGTTACAAGATAATATGTACGTTGCAAACGTATACTCATTTACGAAACAAGAAACGAATGAAATTTCACTATCTCGAAATCATATCGATGAAAATGATCGTGTTTTAATTATCGATGACTTTTTAGCAAACGGTCAGGCTGCTTTAGGTTTAATGAGTTTAGTAGAGCAAGCTGGAGCGAGTATTGCAGGTATTGGGATTGTTATTGAAAAAGCATTTCAAGATGGAGGAAAGAAGCTTCGTGAACAAGGAGTTCGTGTTGAGTCACTAGCAGAAATTGCATCACTTGGTAATGGCACAGTTACATTTGTACAGCATGAAACTGCGGAGGTGAAATAAGCAATGAAGCAACATCCATTTAAAATTGCATCGCTTGGTATGCAGCATATGCTTGCTATGTATGCTGGCGCAATTATCGTTCCGCTTATTGTGGGCGGCGGACTTGGTTTAAATCAAAAAGAGTTAACATACTTAGTCTCAATTGATTTATTAATGTGCGGCGTTGCGACAATTTTACAAGCATTATCAAATCGCTTTTTCGGTATTGGACTCCCAGTTGTACTTGGTTGTACATTTACAGCGGTTGGGCCGATGATTGCAATCGGAAAACAATACGGTGTGTCTTCTATTTATGGAGCAATTATTGCTGCCGGGTTATTCGTTGTTATTTTTGCGAAATTATTTGGAAAGCTTGTAAAACTGTTTCCACCAGTTGTAACAGGATCTGTCGTTACCGTAATTGGAGTTACACTTGTTCCAGCGGCAATTAATGATATGGCTGGAGGAGTAGGAAGTAAGGATTTTGGTAGTCTTGAAAATTTAGCATTAGCATTTGGTGTGTTACTATTTATCATCATTATGTATCGTTTCTTTGACGGATTTATCCGTTCAATCTCTATTTTACTAGGTCTTTTATTTGGTACAATCGTTGCAGCATTTATGGGGAAAGTAAGCTTGCAAGCAGTTGGAGAAGCTGATTGGTTCCATGGTATTCAGCCATTTTACTTCGGTACACCAACATTTGAATTGACGCCAATTATTACGATGATCTTAGTTGCTTGCGTAGGAATTGTAGAAGCAACAGGTGTTTACTTTGCACTATCGGATATTTGCAATAAAAAGATCGGTGAAAAAGAATTAACAAAAGGGTATCGCGCAGAAGGATTAGCGATGGTGTTAGGCGGTATTTTCAACGCGTTCCCATATACAACATACTCTCAAAACGTAGGGCTTGTTCAATTAACTGGAGTAAGAAATCGCGTTATTATTTATACTTGTGGTGGTATGTTAATCGTACTTGGGTTCATTCCAAAAATCGCAGCGATTACAACAATCATTCCGAAATCAGTACTTGGCGGTGCAATGTTAGCAATGTTCGGTATGGTAATGGCATATGGTATTAAAATGTTAAGTAGCGTTGATTTTGGTAAACAAGAAAACTTATTAATCGTTGCATGCTCTGTCGGAATCGGACTTGGAGTTACAGTCGTTCCTACTTTATTCTCACAACTTCCTGAAAATATTCGTATTTTAACAGATAACGGAATTGTACTTGGAAGTGCGTCAGCAGTACTTTTAAATATCGTATTTAATATGGTGCCGCAACGTAAAGTGAAAGTAAAAGAAGAGCCAGTTGCTATGCAAAGTGCGGTAAGAGAAGCGTAAAAAAAAGCAAGGTCTCGTTATGAGACCTTGCTTTTCTTTTTAAGTGGCATCATTTTCCCGTACGTACCAAGACGCCAAATGTACTCAAGTGGGCCGTATTGATAACGTGACAGCCACCAGCGGCTAATAAAGATTTGTAACGTGTAGAAACTGATGCAGAATAGTGGTCCTACCCATAATGGAGCAAGATAATCATTTTTGAACAATAGTCCGAATACAAGTAACGTAACAATTGTATGTGAGATGTAATTTGTTAACGCCATTCGGCCGACGTATTGGAATGGACGTAATAATGTTTGCCATTTCTCTTTTTGTAATAAACGCATGAGCGTGAAAATGTAGAATATGAATAATGTTTTGCCGCTAAACATTGCAAGTCCTTGCATATAAAGTGGTTCATATGACGATGTAGATAAGAAATAACGAACCATAAAGAACCAAAACGGTAATGTTAAAACGAACATAATGATTTGCCATTTTTTTAGCTTTGTATCTAACTCTTTCGCGCGACGGAAAATGTCTTTTTTACCAGCATATAAACCGAGTAAAAATAATCCGAGTGTTTCTGGGAGCATTGAAATATTTAGTCCTACTCCTTTAGCATAAAATTCATGGAAACGATTTTGTATTTGTGACAGCCAGTCTTCAAGTGGCATGATTGGTAAGGATAGCCCAAGTTCATTCTTTGGCATGAAGGCAATACCAATACTAGCAATTAGCATAAGAAACTGAAAAATACTTAATAAAACGATTGCCCATATTAAAATGGTACGAGGTTCTCTCTTATAAAATAAAAATAAGAAAAATCCAGCGATTGCATAAGTATGTAAAATGTCTCCGTCCCATAAAAGAACGTAATGTAAGAACCCAAATAATAATAAAATAAGTAAGCGACGAACAAATAAAGTTTTTGGTCGATCTGTTTTCGCTTCAGCACGAGTCATAAAAATGTAAAAGCCTAAGCCAAATAAAAAAGAAAAGATAGTATAAAACTTCGTTTGAATAAACATATCGTAAAATAGACGGATATAGCTATCTAGCCCCTCATAAACTCCTGAAAGATCACGTGAGTCAATCCCAGCGATAACAGGCCAGTTCACAAGAAAAATACCTAGTACAGCTATTCCTCTAATAATATCGATGGAGTGTATCCTCTCGCCTTGTGAAATATTTTGTGTCATTATTTTCCTCCTTGTTAAGTAATTCCCTTTTATTATACAAAATGTAAGATGGAGGGTATAGGGTATATTTCCATTTTTTTTAACTATTAAGTTATGTAAGATGAGATATAATAAGAGTGCACAACAAGTTTTAACCTTCTTCAAAACAGGCAGTGAAGCTCCTTCTTATAAGGGGCTTTCTTTATGAAAAGTGTTGATAATGATTCTCTTTAATGATAAAATGTATTCAAAAGTGATAATCATTATCAAAAAAGGTTGGTGCATGAGCATGGTATATGCATTAGTAGCAGGTACGATCGCTGTATATGCAGTTATTGCAAAGTATGTTTTAAATGGAGTAGGAACAGCAAAATGAGTGATATGACATAAAATCCCTTTCATTTGTAAAAAGAATGAAAGGGATTTTTTATTTTTAATGAGAATATGCTGAAAATTTAGTATGATAGTAAAGTGAAACTGTAATCAATGGATAGGTGTAACTCTCACTGATTACGAGCTCGCAAATCGCGGGAGAAAGTATATACATCTTGGATAAAGGGGAACAAGGGGATGACAAACATAGTACAGACAAACGGTATGAAAAAACTTGTTTGTTTTTATGAAGAGTGGCAAAAACACGGCGATGCAGAGAATAGCTTAAAGTTGTTTGAAGTGATTCAAAAATATAAACAAGAGCAGCTTATGATAGCATTCTGCGGTCACTTCTCAGCAGGGAAATCAACGATGATGAATCATCTATATAAAGCGCAGTTGTTACCAACAAGTCCAATTCCGACAAGCGCTAACGTCGTTAAAATTGAAAAGGGATTTGATCGTGTTGTTGTAACGATTAAATCTGGAGAGCAGTACGAATATGACGGTGCATATTCAGCAGAAGAATTAAAGCAAATTTGTAAAGATGGCGATGAGGTAATTGGTGTTCATATTTATCGGAATGATGCGCCAATCCCTGAGGGTGTTATGTTAGTTGATACACCAGGGATTGATTCAACAGATGATGCTCATCAACTAGCGACGGAATCAACGCTGCATCTAGCAGACGTAATTTTTTATATGATGGATTATAATCACGTCCAATCGGAAGTGAATTTGCAATTTGTTAAAGAATTGAAACAACGTAATAAAACGGTTTATCTCGTTGTAAACCAAATAGATAAACATAAAGAAAATGAATTATCGTTTGAGGAGTATAAAGATAGTGTAAAACAATCGTTCGCTAACTGGGATATTGAAGTAGATGGAGTTTATTATACTTCATTACGAATGATGAACCATCCACATAATGAAATTGGAAGCTTAGAAACATTAATTACATCTATTATGAAAGAAAAAGAGCAGTATGTAAGAGATGGAATGGAGCGCGAAACAGAATATTTAATGGGGGAACATTTCTCGTTTATTCTTTCTGAAAATGAAAAAGCCCTGTTGAAATATGAGGAAGAGTTAACATCACCGCTTTCGATTTCAGAAATAGTTGAAAAGAAAGAAGAGTTAACGGAAACGAAACGTCACGAGGCTAGTAAAGAATCTCATGTGAGAAACGAATTTATAAAAGGCTTACAAGCCATATTAGATAACGCGTATTTAATGCCATTTGAAATGAGAGAAATGGCAAATGCGTATTTAGAAACGAAATTAACAAAATTCAAGGTCGGTTTGCTATTTGCGAAAGGAAAGACGGAGCAAGAAAGACAGAGACGTTTAGATGCTTTTTATTCTGCTTTGCAAAAGACTGTTGAAACGCAACTTGATTTTCATGTGAAAGAATTTATTGTTGTCTTCTTAAAAGAAGAAGGATTGTTCACAGAGGAAATTGGAAAAGACATATATGCTTTAGAAATTGCTTTTGGACCAGAAATGTTAGCTGAAGTCATTAAACAAGGTGCAGGTTTCACAGGTGATTACTTACTTCTTTATACAGCGGATGTAGCGAATGAACTGAAGAAACGTTATTTTACAAAAGCACAGCAAATTTTTGATAAAAGTGCAGTCGTTTTAAAGCAAAAGGTGAAGGAAGCAGTTGCTCGCATTGAAGAAGAGATTGAAAAGTATACGATGTTGCAAACGGCAAAAGAAACGAAATTGCAATACAGTAACAATTTGGAGACATATGAAAGTTATTTACAAAATATTTGGCACGAGCGTGTTGCTACACCTGAAGGGTTGCAAATAGAGGAGATATTGCAAAATAAAACACAAATTGTTAGTGAGAAATTCACACTACAAGAGCAGGAAAGCGTAAACGATAACATAATGGCTCGTGAGGAAGAGATAAAAGGAACGGCAGCTTTAAATATTCAGCGTATATTAGAGAAAGTGAAGAAAGCTGAAACGATATTAGAGCCATTGCCAGCGCTGAAACATGTACAGCAAGAGGTAATAGAAAAAAGGCGTCGAGTGGAAACGAAACAATTTACAGTAGCGTTATTCGGAGCGTTTAGTGCTGGAAAATCATCATTTGCCAATGCATTGCTTGGTGAGAAGGTACTTCCGGTATCACCAAATCCGACGACAGCAACGATTAATCAAATTTTGCCGGTTACAGAGGAAAAACCACACGGAACAGTCATGGTTCAATTTAAATCAAAGCAAGCTTTATTAGAAGATATGAAAGCTGTTTATAAGCTGTTTCATTATGAGATTACTACGTTAGATGAAGCGTTAGCACAAATTGATAAAGTTATGAAATATCCTTCGCCAACCGGGAAGCAAAAAACAACATTTAGCTTTTTACGAGCAGTACAAAAAGGGTATGACACGGTTTCTGCTTATTTAGGGGAGCAAGTACAAGTTACATTAGAAGAGTTTTCTGATTATGTAGCGAATGAAGAAAAATCATGTTTTGTTGAGTACATGGAGCTTTATTATGATTGCGCATTAACAAGGCAAGGGGTAGCGCTAGTAGACACACCTGGAGCGGATTCTATTAACGCCCGCCATACGGACGTTGCGTTCCAGTATATTAAAAATGCAGATGCTATTTTATTTGTAACGTATTATAATCATGTGTTTTCTCGTGCTGATCGTGAATTCTTAATCCAGCTTGGTCGTGTAAAGGATACTTTTGCTCTAGATAAAATGTTCTTCCTAATTAATGCGGCCGATTTAGCAGAGTCTGAAGAAGAACTTGAAATGGTAAAAGGTTATATCGCAGATCAGCTACTGCAATACGGTATTAGAAATCCGCGTTTATTTGCAATTTCAAGTTTATGTGCGCTTGAAGAGAAGCAAGGAAAGAATGTTGAAAAAGAGAAGTACGGTATTTTACAAAACTCTGGGATTGCTAAGTTCGAGGAATCATTTACATCCTTTATGATGAGAGATTTAATGCTCGTATCTGTTCATGCTTTATATGGTGCGTTGCAAGGGGCGGATCAGCTTTTAGTAAATATGATAAATGGTGCAAAGCAGGGGAATGAGGAGAAAGAGAAGCAAACGAAAAAATATGAAGCAGAGCGTGATCAACTACTTCATATTATTTCATCATATAGTGTGCTTGCTGAAGAACAGGCGATGCAAAATGAAGTGAAAGAATTGCTTTATTACGTGCAACAGCGTCTATTCCTACGCTATAACGATGTGTTTACTGAATTTATTAATCCAGCATCGCTTCGAACGGATGGAAATGTGAAAGTGCAGTTGCAACAGTGCGTTATGGAATTAGTAGCATTTATACAGCATGATTTATTACAAGAAATGCGTGCGACATCATTACGCCTTGAAAAATGGATAGATGAAGCGATGAAGCGTGCAAAGGGTGAAATTGTGGTGAACTGTAAAGTAGAAAATGAATCAATTTCTATGGGTGGAACAGTGGATTATGAATATAAAGATATTGCACATAAAGAACCGTTCCCTTCAATTGAAATAAAAGATTTCAAAAAAGCATTGGCGCATTTTAAAAATGAAAAAAGCTTTTTTGAAAAAAATGATAAAGCTTTCATGCAAGAAGAGGCTAAAGTTGTATTAGAACCTTTCGTATCAAACTATGTAGCCGATGAAAAAGATTTATTTGTTCATCATTATAAGCAAGAGTGGGATTTGAAATGGAATTTATTCCAAAAAGTAATGCAGCAAGATGTGATGAACTATTATGAAAGTATATTATTTGCATTGGCTGAAACGATTGATGTATCACTATATGAACAAAGTAAAGAACAATTGCAAAAGCAGTTAGTAGAGATTGAAAAAGAAATTTATGTGATATAGTCGTTATGAGAAAAAAATCCGCTCAATTTTCTTCTGCAGTACTGTATCTAAAGATTTGACAAACCCAGCAAATTCATCGGTAGAAATCATATGAGTAAGAACAAGGCGTCTGCCGTCTGGTGTTTCACCGCATAAGACGAATGAAGAAAATTCATATGTTTTGTTTTCTACTACTAATTTTGGATAGGAATACGTGTCGCTTTTCTTCTTCTTTCCATCAATAGAGATGACGTTGCATTTTTTCTCATTGTTGTCCATGGTGAATCCCTCCTTTCTATTACTTATGGTAGACAAGGAGGGTTTAGAACAATAGAGAAAGGGGAATTTTTTATGGGGGTAGTAATAGAGTATATTTCGAAAGAAGAAGCTATACCGAAACCTTTATTATTGCTTGCTGATCCAAGCGAGAGGCAAATTGATGCATATATACAAAGAGGGTTAACATATGTAGCTAAGCAAGAGGAGAGAGTTATCGGTGTATATGTTCTTTTGGAAACAAGGCCGAAAACGATGGAAATTATGAATATTGCGGTTGTAGAGCATTTGCAAGGAAAAGGGATTGGAAAGAAGCTAGTAAGTCATGCCATAGAAACTGCTAAAGAATATGGTATGTCAAAACTTGAAGTTGGTACAGGCAATTCTAGTGTTTCACAACTTGCTTTATATCAAAAATGTGGATTTCGTATTTTTTCTATTGATTTTGATTACTTTTCAAAGCATTATGAAGAAGAGATTATTGAAAATGGGATTGTATGCCGCGATATGATTCGGCTTACGATGGAATTGAATCAGAACGTATAACTTATTTAGGGGGAAGAGAAGATGGAAGTACATAAAGCAATTACAGCACATTCTCGTAAACAAAATGAAAGTGTAAAAGCATGTTTACAATTAGATGCGCAGCGTGAAGCAGCTATTGAAGCAGCCGTATCTCTTGCGTCAAATGGGAAAGAATTTTCGGTTGATGTCATTAATGTTGTAACAAAGCAAATTAATGATCTTGCAAAAAATGGTGTTACCTTGCAACGTAAATATGTTACAGAAGAAATGGTTATGGAGTATGTAAGTCGTTTGCAAGAGAAAGAAGGTCGTTAAAGATGATAGTTACAGTCGAATGGTTACGTGAGCATATAGAAGATGAGAATGTCCGTATAATCGATTGTCGTTTTGATTTAGCGAATCCTAATTGGGGTAGAGAAAAGTATGAGGAAGGACATATTCTTCATGCGTTATATTTTGATTTGAATTTAGATTTATCAAGTCCAGTAACAGAACATGGTGGTCGTCATCCGTTGCCAAATATCGAGGAGTTTGCAGACAAGCTTTCGCGAGCTGGTATTGATGAACATACGACAGTAGTTGCATATGACAGTCAAGCGGGTGCAAATGCTTCTCGTTTATGGTGGTTATTAAACTATGTAGGACATGAGAAAGTATATATATTAGATGGCGGATTTCCAGCTTGGCAAGAGAAGGGACTACCGATAACAACGGAAACTCCTGTTGCTATACGAAAAACATTCAAAGGCAATATACAAGATCATATGCTTGTAACGATGGAAACGGTTAGAGAGAATATTCATGCAGGTGCAGATGTTACGTTAATTGATTCTAGAGAGCCAAAACGTTATGCTGGTGTAGAGGAACTTGTTGATCCAAAAGCAGGACATATTCCGACAGCTGTAAACCATTTTTGGAAGGATGGAATTCTACAATCAGGACAATTTAAGAATGAGGCTCAGCAACAAGAACGATTCCAAAATCTTTCGAAAGATAAGGAAACAATTGTATATTGTGGTTCTGGTGTTACAGCATGTCCAAATATCCTTGCATTAAAATTAGCTGGATTTCAAAATGTTAAATTGTATGCAGGTAGCTGGAGTGATTGGATTTCTTATCCAGAAAATCAAATTGTAAAAGAAGAAGATTAATCACTTGCATGCAAAAATAATTTGTATTAAAATAAGGTCACAAGCAAGAAATTGCTCGAAAAACTTTGTATTTTACACATTGGAAACAATGTGATAATATAACGACAAGTAAATAATACATCCTGCGGTGTACGTAACTTATTTATGTCTAAAACCGATGTTAGTTATACGGAAGCTCAATATTTAGCGACCATCATCAAGCCTTCCTTGTGGAGGAAGATGTACGGTAACTGTGAGGGCATCCACCTGCGAGTAGCGGGTTTTTGGACATTTACGAGGAGCGGCACGTGCGGGGGTCTTATTTCAACTAACATTATATAAAATTCCTACGGTGTACGTAGCTTATGCATGTCTTAAACCAATAAGTTTAATATGGAAGTTCAATATTTAAATGTAGCTAACATGCCATCTTTTTAAGAAGGAAGTTACAAACATTTGTGAGAGCATCCACCTGTGAGAGCAGGTTTATGGACATCTAGAGAGAACGGCATATGTGGGGCTAAATAAAAACCTTACGTTTTATACGTAAGGTTTTTTTGTTGTATATATATTCATGTTATCTCGATTCACCTGTGAAGTTTCCATAATAAATATAGCATTTTCTGTCTTCATCAATCTCTCTTGAATCTAAAGTAAACTCCATATGCATGCTGTCGCGCTGAATATATATAATATCTGAATGCAGATATGGCAAGATTTCTTCATAGTTCCATACATCTTTACTTTTAATCAAGTTTGAACTCGTATCCTTTAGCTCCCTAATTTCAAAACCGATGTGGAAGTAAGTAGGATCTGAAGGATCGTTAGAAAAAGTTTCTTGTTGAATATATATAACTGCTGTTCCGTCAGGATCTACTGAAGTTGCAGTGACAACATATGTATTTTTATCTTTTATAAAATATTCACAAGTCATGCGTGCGATGATTTCAGAATTAGAAATATTTGCATAGTTCCATAAAGCTGGATACCCTTTCGTTTCATCATTAAGTCGATATTCTAAGCGCATTTTATCCCTCTTCTTCCTTTTTCTTCTACTTTATCATGACATCCTATATAATAGGAATAGAATTTAAAAAGGGGAGTGCGAAGGTGACAAAAACGAAATGGCTAGTTGGTGGTGTCGTAACGTCTTTAATGACTGGCACCTTATTTGGTTGCGCGCAAGATCTTCCCCCAAAACCGAATGATAAGAGTTGTTCAGATTGGGATTGGGATGATGAGCTTGGGGTATGGCAGTGTGATGATAGTAGTTCAGGTTATCGTGGGCATTATTTCTATGGTGGGCGATACTATCAAAATAAATCCAATTTTAAAAATTCATCGGCGTTTAAATCGTATCAATCGTCTGCCGAATTTAAAGGGGGAATTGGAAGCGGTTCAAAGGGAGGATTTGGGGGCTAAAACATGTCGCAGTATGTAAGGAATCGAAAAGAGTTTTATTCGAAATATCCGAATTTCTGGTCGGATCTATATGAATGTGAGTATAGTTTGTTTCATGTTTTTTCTATAACAAATGAGACTAAGAAACAATTGCAATTAGCAACTGAACGAATGGGAAAAATATTTTTTAAGACTGCTAGACTGTTGCGTAATTTAAGCGACGAACAGCTTCTTAAACTTGGATTTCCTCCTGCGAGCTTATCATTCATTAGAATGAAAGGATTATATCCTGAATCTGTTATTTCACGATTTGATTTCGTTTTAACAGATGAAAACCAAATAAAAATGCTTGAGTTTAATAGTGATACACCCACCTTTATTATGGAATGCTTTCAAATGAATGGGGAAGTTTGTAAAAAGCTAGGTTATGATGATCCGAACTTAGGTCAAGAGCGATTGCTATCTTCTGGTGTTACAAAAGCTGTAATGGAAGCGATAAAGGGAATAGACAACCCAAATGTTGTTTTTACAGCACATCATGAACATATTGAGGATTGGAATACGACGATGTATTTGAGTCATTTATGCCATGTTGAAAATAAAGTAGTACCAATGTCAGAACTTAGAATTACAAAAGATGCATTAGTGGATAGAGATGGAGTAAAGATTGATGTTTTATATCGCCAAACATATCCAATAGAAGATTTAATTGAGGATCAAGATCCAGAAACTGGAGATTTGGTTGGTGTGGAGTTGTTGCAGCTCGTAAAAGCCGGAAAGCTTTTTATTATAAATCCTTTGTCAGCATTTTTACTTCAGCCGAAATCAATTCAGTGTTTGATTTGGGGGCTAGCAGAAGAAGATGCTTTTTATACAAATGAGGAACGAGAGTGGATTAAAGAATATATGTTACCTACATATTTAGAACCAGATTTATTTTTAGGAAAAGGTTCTTTCGTTCAAAAACCTTCATTTGGTAGAGAGGGAGATACAATTACCGTTCGCGATAAGGACAAAAATATTATGATTCAAAATGTACACCAAACGTATAAAGCGTCACTGCCGATATTTCAAAAGTATACAGAACTTCCAGTCGTATCTTTGGAAACAGAGAAAGGGATGGAGAAACTGTCGTATGTATTTGGTTCGTTTTTAATTGCGGGAAAAGCGAGTAGTATCGGTATTCGCGCTGGGGAAAAAATTACGGGTAATGAATCGTACTATTTACCGGTAGGTATAAAAAAGGAGGAAAGTACATGATTAATTTTTTATTATATTTAGCAGTCACACTTGGACTTTTATGCATTGGTCTATTCCTGATGGAAGTGACAACGAAAGTGAAAGAATTTAAGTTAATGGCCCAAGGAAATAAGGCGGTAAGCTATGTGCTTGGAGGGCGATTACTTGGGTTAGCGATTGTTTTATATTCAACAGCAGCTAATTCTATTTCACTTCTTGATATGGTTTCGTGGGGAGCAGTTGGGATTTTAGCTCAAATTATCGTCTTTTATTTAGCTGAGTGGCTTACACCGCGCTTTAATATAAACAAAAGTCTTGAAGAAGATAATCAAGCAGTGGGTCTTTTTCTTATGTTTTTATCGCTTTCCATTGGGATTGTAATTGCTGGATGTATCACTTATTAAGAACTTTACGTTTAAACGTAAAGTTTTTTATTATGTCTACGTTAGTTTGTTATACCTTTCGAAAAAATTGTATGCTACTGTTGACATCTATTTTAAATAAGAGTAACATTTTCTATGTAATAAAAATAAGTCTCTGTTAGGTGAGGCTCCTGTATAGAGAAATGCTACTGCCCAAAAATGTCGAGAGACGCCAATGGGTCAACAGGAATGATCGAATTAAGGTTTTTCTTAACGTAGCTGGTAATGTACCTATGCTATACAGTGCTAAAACTCGGCGAGGGAGAGGTCCGTAGATTTCTAATTGTATTAGGAATCGTTTATTTGTGTATGTCATGACCTTTACTCTTTTCGGAGTAAGGGTCTTTTTGTTACAAAGCTATGAGTAACATCATAGTATAACTATAAAATTAAATGAGGAGGTGAGGAGCATGTCAAATTCTGACTCGGTTCCGTTACCCATATACTTCAAATCAAAAATATATGATGTAGGCAGGAAACGACTTGTTCCTCCCTCTATATTTATCATTATGTAGCGTTTATTTTCATATTTAAGCGCTAGACACTTTTATGGTAAAGTGGATAAATTGAGAAACAAAGCGTTTCTTCCTATGTTGTACAGGAGGAGACGATAATATGTTATATGCAAACAAAACTGTGGGTAACGCGTCATATAAATTAAGTAAAAAATCAATGAAAGAACAAACAATGCTTCAAAAAAATAAAGATTTATTAATTGAAATCGCAACGAGAGATGTAAAATCTGTATTCGCTTATTTTAAAACAACAAGAGACGGGTTATCTATGAAAGAGGCACAAAAACGTATTCAAGTATACGGTCGAAATGAATTAACTTCAAAAAGAGCGCGTATTGCGGAAGTAATGATGAAGCTAAGTGGAATGATCCCAGGTCTTTCAAAGCAAAATGTGCGTAATGGATTACAATGTGAGAAAATTACTGTGTCTCGAGTAGAATGTTCTAGTGTAACAGGATTAAACGGTGAATTGAAAATGATGAATTTGCCAGTACAAGAACTTGTTCCTGGTGATATGATTTTTCTTTCAGAAGGTGATACAGTACCAGCAGATGTACGTATTATTTACGCGAATGATTTATTAGTAAATGAATCTGTGTTAACAGGAAAAGATGCAAGTATAGAGAAATTTGAAAGTTGCTATCATCTTGAGCGTAAACGATTTATTCCTCTAAAACGAATGAAAGACTATAATCCACTTGAACTTGAAAACGTATGTTTCAAAGGGACGTATATTGTTGGTGGAAATGCAAAAGCTGTAGTTGTTTCTACTGGGAAAAATACGTATTCTGGAATTCTTCATACTTGTTGCAGTAGAACGTCTTAATGTGTAAATGATGCTAAATATACAAAAACAATGTATAATAGACAAAGTTAAAAAACGTAGAATGGTAATCTATTTATATAACCTTACGTGATGACGTGAGGTTATTATTTTTTGTAGTAGGAGAGGAATTATGAAAAAAGTATTATTAGTTGATGGTATGGCACTATTATTTCGTGCTTTTTACGCAACAAGTGTCTACGGACAATTTATGAAACGACAAGATGGTACCCCTACAAACGGGATTCATGGTTATATGAAACATTTATTAACAGCTATGCAAGCAATTGAACCGACACACATCGTAACATGCTGGGATATGGGAAGTACGACATTTAGAACAGAATCGTTCTCAAATTATAAAGCGAATCGTGCAGCGCCGCCTGAAGAATTAATTCCGCAATTTGATTTAGTACAAGAAATGACTGCGAAATTGTCTATTCCGGTTATCGGTATGAAAGGGTATGAAGCGGATGATTGCATCGGTACGCTTGCAAAACAATACTGTAATGAAGCGGAAGTTTATATATTAACAGGTGATACGGATTTACTTCAGCTTGTTGATAAGAACGTTACAGTTATGCTCTTGCGCAAAGGAATTGGAAATTACGAATATTACACACCAGAGAAAATCATGGAAGAAAAAGGCGTAGAACCGTGGCAAATCGTGCATGCGAAAGCGTTCATGGGAGATACGAGCGATAATTACCCAGGTGTAAAAGGTATTGGAGAAAAGACAGCTTATAAGCTTATTCAAGAGCATGGAACAGTAGCAACCGTACTAGAAAATGTAGCTACATTAACGAAAGCGCAGCGTACAAAGATTGAAAGTGATTTAGAGAACTTAAATATTTCATTACAATTGGCACAAATTCACTGTGAAGTTCCAATCTCATGTTCACTAGAAGAAGGATTACACACAATGGATGAAGAAAAACTTAGATTTGTTTGTGAAGAAATGAATTGGGGAAGACCTGAAATATTAATCAATATGCTATAAATAGTTTTAAAAGAGAGATGTTGTATAAGTGAAACGTTGACTTATACAACATCTCTCT
>NZ_BOQB01000190.1 GCF_018332475.1 Bacillus sanguinis
TTCCAATTCAAAGGTGCCACTTCCTATACTTTTTGTCAGTAGTAAAAGTGAAAGCCCGCTTATATAATAAACGGGCTTTATTTCTATATTCTAACCTTTTCTACCGCTTTTATTTGGCGATACTCAGGCTCCCAGATTGCTTCTTTCACTGCAATCTTGATATCGTTATCACTTAAATTCTCTCTAGCTACACCTTCTGCAACAGCAACTTTCGCTACTTCAATTGCAACCATTTCCGAGATGTTACGTAACTCTTCAACTTCTGGCAAAATAGGTGCACCGGGCTGACTAGTATCTACCATGCTTGCAACTGCTTCAGCTGCTGCCGCGAACATTCCATCCGTCATGACGCTTGCACGTACGACAATTGTTCCAAGACCAAGTCCAGGGAAAATAAGTGCATTATTTGATTGTCCAATCACATACGTTACACCGTTATATGTAACTGGTTCAAATGGACTTCCTGTTGCAACTAATGCTCTTCCTTCTGTCCACTCAATTAAATCAGCTGGTTTCGCTTCAGCAAGTGGCGTCGGATTCGACATCGGTAAAATGATTGGTCTTTCTACGTGAGAAGCCATTTCTTTAACAATCTTTTCTTTAAATGCACCTGCAACCGTTGATGTACCAATTAAAATTGTCGGTTTTACATGTTTCACAACTTCAGCAAGTCCAATCACATCATTTTGTTTCCACTCACTTACTTCCGCTTCTTTTCTTGCATACGGCATTTGGAAATCAAGAAGATCTTCCATATTATCTGTAACTAATCCGTTACGATCAATACACCAGAAACGCTTATACGATTCTTCTTCTGATACACCTACGCGGACCATTGCATCTCTAACTTGATCTGCGATACCAATTCCAGCCGTCCCAGCACCAAATACAACAACGCGGTGTTCACTTAGCGGTACACCTGAAGCTTTCACTGCCGATAATACCGCAGCAAGCGAAACTGCACCTGTACCTTGAATATCATCATTAAATGTACAAATATCATGACGATATTTATCTAAAATTTTTCGTGCATTTCGAGAACTGAAGTCTTCCCAATGTAAAAGTGCTTTCGGGAATTGTTTATTTACCGCTTGTACAAACGTATCAATAAACTCATCGTAAGCTTCACCAGTTATACGAGGATGACGATTTCCAATATAAAATGGATTGTTTAATAGTTCTTCACGGTTTGTACCTACATCTAAAATTACTGGTAATACACGACTAGGATCGATTCCAACTGCGGCCGTATAAACAGCTAACTTTCCGATGGCGATGTTAATACCACCAACGCCCCAGTCACCAATTCCAAGTATGCCTTCTCCATCTGTAACAACGACTAAATCAATATTTTCTGCTGTTGCACCGATATTGGCGAATGCTTCTTCAATGCCTGATGGATCGTTAATTGATAAATACACACCACGCGGTTTACGGTATTCATGACTATATCTTTGAATCGCTACACCGACTGTTGGTGTATATACAATTGGTAACATTTCGCGCAAGTGATCTGTTAAAATGCGATAAAATAGTACTTCATTTCGATCATGTAACGCTGTTAAGTATACGTTCTTTAATAAATCATCCGGCTGAGAACAAAATTGTTCGTATGCTCGGCGCGCTTGTTCTTCTAACGTTAAAACTGCTGGCGGTAATAACCCTTTTAAACCTAATTCTTCTCTTTCTTCTTGCGTGAAAGCGACCCCTTTATTTAAAAGTGGTGTTGATAATACTTCTACTCCTCTTAATGTCGTTTCTAATGAACCATTAGAAGTTACTGTAAACTTGCTCATAACATCCCTACCTCTATTCATATATAGCATTTCTATATTGTAAACAAAAAAGAGGGGCTTGTCCCCCCTCTTCTTTTAATTTTTCTTTAAAAGAGTTGCTCCTGCAATCCCTGGGTGTGTCATTTCGAATGGATCTAGAATTAACTCTAAGTCTTCTTGTGACAATACACCATTTTTCACACAAAGTTCTCGAACGGATTGCCCTGTCGCGATTGCTTCTTTTGCAACGCGAGCTGCTGCTTCATAACCGATATGAGGGTTCACGGCTGTAATAATTCCTACACTCTTCTCAACATACTCTTTTAAGCGATCTTCATTCGCCTCAATTCCTTTTAAGCAATTATCTGTAAAGGCACGGAAACCGTTATTCATAATGCTAATTGATTGAAGTAAGTTAAAAACAAGTACTGGTTCCATAACGTTTAATTCTAATTGTCCTGCTTCTGAAGCAAGGCAAATTGTATGGTCGTTACCAATTACTTGGAACGCAATTTGATTAATTACTTCTGGCATAACAGGGTTTACTTTTCCTGGCATAATAGATGAACCTGGTTGACGAGCAGGTAGCATAATTTCCGCTAAACCAACGCGTGGACCTGATGCCATTAGACGAAGGTCGTTCGCAATTTTAGACATGTTCATCATACACACTTTAAGTGCTGCAGATACTTCAGTGTATGCATCCGTATTTTGCGTAGCATCTACTAAGTCTTCTGCACCAACAAGTGGTAATTCACTAATTGCAGCTAAATGTTTTACAACTGCTTCAATATATTCTGGATCTGCATTTAAGCCTGTACCAACTGCAGTTGCTCCCATATTTACTTCATATAAGTGTTGACGTGATTGCTGAATTCGTTTCATATCACGTTCAAGTACGCGAGAGTACGCTTTAAATTCTTGTCCAAGACGAATTGGCACAGCGTCTTGTAAATGTGTACGACCCATTTTAATAACATGATCGAACTGCTCTGCTTTTAATTCAAATACATCGTGCATATAACCCATCGTTTGTAATAAACCTTCTAATGCGTTTAATGTTGCGATATGAATCGCCGTTGGGAATGCATCGTTCGTTGATTGCGCCATGTTCACATGACTATTTGGACTAATATAATGATAGTCTCCCTTTTCCATTCCTAATAATTCAAGAGCACGATTGGCCATGACTTCATTTGCATTCATGTTCATTGAAGTACCTGCTCCGCCTTGGATTGGATCTACGATGAAATGATCATGCCATTTTCCATCCAGAATTTCTTGAGCAGCTTCTGCGATCGCGCCGCCCTTGTTCAATTCCAATCTTCCTACATCTGTATTAGCAAGTGCTGCAGCTTTCTTTACAATTGCGAACGCTTTAATTAAGCCTTCATGAATTTTGTATCCTGTAATTGGGAAGTTTTCAACTGCACGCATTGTTTGTACGCCGTAGTATGCATAGTTTGGCACTTCTTTTTCACCTAAAAAATCTTTTTCAATTCGAACACCATTTTTAACTTCAGTTAATGTTGCCATGATTATTCACTCCTTAACGATTTCTTATGCTGCTTTTGTTTCTTTGACTGTTTCTACATATTGTTTTGCTTTCTCATTATCGAATTCGCCTTCCCACTTCGACATAACAATGGCCGCTAATGCATTTCCTAATACATTGACAGATGAGCGAATCATATCTAAAATGCGGTCAATTCCCGCAATTAATGCGATACCTTCTAGTGGTAACCCCATTGAACCTAACGTTGCTAATACAACAACGAACGATGCACCTGGAACTCCCGCCATACCCTTGGATGTTAACATGAGAACGAATAATAACGTTATTTGCTCTGTCAGTGACATGTGCACACCGTACATCTGTGCAACAAACAATGCCGCTAACGCTTGATAAATAGCCGATCCAGTCAAGTTAAATGTATAACCTGTCGGAATAACGAAAGAGGCAACTGCCTTTGGGCAACCGAATTCTTCCATTTTTCTCATTATATTAGGTAAAACAGCTTCTGAACTTGCTGTCGTAAATGAAAGAATAAGTTCTTCTTTTAAAATTTTCATTAATGTAAAAATGTTTACGCCAACCATTCGTGCATTAATACCTAATACAATCACAACGAATAGTATAACAGTTACGTATACAGCTAGCACTAGTTTTCCTAAAGGAAGTAGTGTTGCTACACCAAATTTTGCAACCGTAACCGCAATTAATGCAAATACACCAAATGGCGCAAATTTCATAACTTGATTTGTAACCCAAAACATCGCTTCGAGTACACCTTCAAAGAAGTGGAAAACTGGTTTCCCTTTTTCTCCAATTGCTGCAACTCCTAAACCGAATAATACTGAGAAGAAAATAATCGGTAATAAGTCACCTTGTGCAATTGATTCAAATACGTTTTTCGGTACGATATGAACAATCGTCTCAGCGAATCCTTGCTTCTCTGTAGCATCTGCTGTTTGTTTATAAGAAGAAATATCACTTTGCTGTAAGTTATTCATATCAACGCCAGTACCTGGTTGGAAGATATTAGCCGCAAGTAATCCCATTAAAATAGCGATTGTCGTAATAATTTCGAAATAAAGAATTGTCTTACCGCCCAGTTTCCCAAGCTTCTTCATATCTCCTACACCAGCTACTGCAACAATTAATGCTGAAATAACAATCGGTACTACAATCATTTTAATTAAGTGAATAAATATATCCCCAACTGGTGTGATATAAGAAATAGCCGTTTTATTACCATAGAAGATTGCCCCTACTACAATCCCTAAAACAAGTGCAACAAAAATTTGTGTTGCCAATCCGAATTTTTTCATTTATGTTCATCCCCTTTATGCGAACGCTTTCATTTCGTATTTATAAAAGCTTACTCACACATCATATAGGCGAACCTACAAAATCATACAAAAACCTACAAGTTCGTCACAAAAAATTCGAAAATTTTTCTTTTCTTTTTCATTGACACCTTTTCGTGAAAAAGAAATAAAATATACTTGATAAGTAATCAGATTGTTTCGTATAATCAAAAAGATATATACTTACAACAAATCGAAATGAAAAGGAGTGGATAATATGAAAAATTATGTACAAAAATTCGTTCTATCTTCTTCTTTTCTTTTTCATTTTCTTAAAAAGGAACAAAGGCGTTCGCCTTTGTTCCTTTTTTATTGCGATTTATATAGGGGGAATTGTTATGAGACCATATAAACGTGTCTTAATTAAATTAAGCGGCGGTGCACTTGCCGATCAAACAGGAAATAGCTTTAACTCCAAACGATTAGAACATATCGCAAATGAGATTTTATCCATTGTTGATTTAGGTATTGAAGTATCTATCGTCATCGGAGGCGGGAACATTTTCAGAGGTCATTTAGCTGAAGAATGGGGCATTGATCGTGTAGAAGCTGATAATATCGGTACACTAGGTACAATTATTAATAGCTTAATGCTACGCGGCGTTTTAACGAGTAAAACAAATAAAGAAGTACGCGTTATGACTTCCATCCCGTTTAATGCTGTAGCTGAACCATACATTCGCCTACGTGCAGTCCACCATTTAGATAACGGTTATATCGTTATCTTTGGAGGCGGTAACGGGCAACCGTTCGTTACGACAGATTACCCAAGTGTTCAAAGAGCCATTGAAATGAATAGTGACGCAATATTAGTCGCAAAACAAGGAGTAGATGGCGTCTTTACTAGTGATCCAAAACATAATAAATCAGCGAAAATGTACAGAAAACTAAACTATAACGATGTTGTTAGGCAAAACATTCAAGTCATGGATCAAGCCGCTTTACTGCTTGCCCGTGATTATAATTTACCTGCACACGTCTTTAACTTCGATGAGCCGGGGGTGATGAAAAGAATTTGTTTAGGTGAGCATGTGGGGACGTTGATTAATGATGATGTTTCTTTACTTGCGCATGAGAAATAATTATTTCTCATTACAAAAGGGTGTCTATAAAAGACACCCTTTTTCCATTAACCTTTATAAATAAAAATCCACCATCCCAGCAAATTTCTCCTTACAACGCTCCCACAAAGATAACTTCTCAAAAAATTCTTTCGTCATTTCTTTTGAATCACGAAAATCCTCTGTTAACGCCTTATTAACTTGTCCTACAATAGGACCTCCATGAATATAAAAATTCATTTCATCATTTATATTGAAACTACGCGAAGTAAAGTTTGTTGTGCCAATAACGGTTAATTCATTATCAATAAGCATTAATTTGCCATGGAACATTCCTTTTTTATACCCATATACAGTAATCCCATTATTAACAGCTTGACGTATGTATGGATACGCCGCTTCTTTTATAAGAGGTAGATCTGGTTTATATGACCAAAGTATTTTTACTGTAACACCACGCTTTTGTGCTGCGATTAAAGCATTCATTGACTCTTTATTTTTCGCTATAAAATACGGCGTTGCAATTACAATTGAGTGCTGAGCTTGTTTTATTAGCTCTATATACTTTTTAGCAACGTAATGTCCATTGTAACTGACCATAGTATGTAATGTATTCCCTTTGCTAGCCTTATTCGTACTTCTCTTTATATCTTCTTTCGTATCTCGTTTCCAATCTAAAGCAAATTGTTCCTCTAAATCTTTTGCACCTTCACCTTTTATCCGTACATGATAGTCTCTCCAGTACCCAAAGTGTTTATCTTTCCCTAAGTACTCATCCCCTATATTAAAACCACCTGTATAGCCAATCTCCCCATCAATCGTCGTAATACGGCGATGATTACGATGATGAAGGGAATAAAATCCGAATGGCAATTCAGGTTTTCTACTATATGTAAAATGCACACCACTTTCCCGCAATTCACTTATCATCTTGCTTTCAAATGATAAATCATTAATGCGATCAACGGATAAATAGACGTTCACTCCTTCTTTTGCCTTCTCTTTTAATAAGTTTAAAAAAGTATGGCTACTTTTATCATCCGATAAAATAAAAAAGTACGTGTAAATAGATTGCTTCGCTTCTCTTATATCAGTAAACAATTGTTTATAAAAAGGATTTCCTTCTACATATAATTGAAAATCACTATAATGTGGTGCATACTCTGTCGGCATGTTTCTCCCGGCTTCCATTTTCCTACCTAAAGTAACATCGATATGCATCCAAATTAAAATAAAAACAACAATAGCAATAATAATAGAAGTAACTCGCAATATTTTTTTAATCATTTTGATTTCCTTCCGCTCCTTTTCTTTCCACTCTTCTATTTTGTCATTCCAATTTAGATTTCATGCTTCATACAAAAAAAGGATGCGACTTTACGTCACACCCTTTTCATATTAAACAAAGTTTCGCGCATCATTATTTCTTCCAAACTTATAAATCGCAATTAAAAAGAAGGCTATCGCAAAGGCGAATAAGATTAAAATATTTAAATACAAATCTGAAATCGGAATGCCTTGTTGTAGTTTTGATACTGTGTCTAATAGCCATCTCTGCGGAAGAAAATCAGCTACTTTTTGCACTGCTTTTGGCATAATGTCATACGGAAAATAGCATCCAGCAAGTAAACATGTTGGTACAATAACCATATTTTGCATTGCATTTGCTGATGCTGAGTTTTTCGAAAAAGCGACAAGAACTAACGATATTCCAATTGCTATTAAAGCAAATAGCATGAGTACACCAATCATCACTATGAAAGGCATATTGATATTCGTATGAAAAACATTCGTTAGGAATAGGGTTGTAATCAGAATTTGTACTGTTAATATCATCAGATTTACCCCGACATTAGATAATATGAATTTCTTCCCATCTATCGGCGTTGATAAGAGTCTGAAATACGTTCTATTCTCTTTTTCTTTTAAAATATAACCTGATAAATTCGCTGCTGAAAACAGCATAAACATAATAAGGTAACCCATCGTTTGGTTTGTCATATCTTTATTTTTCGAAGTATCTTCTAACGTCTCCGTTTTCATTTTAAACGAACCTTTTTGATATCCTGCATACATACTATCAAATGCACTTTGATCTGCTCCTGCTACTTTACTAATAGCTGCTACATTATCAATATAGTTATATAAATAGGATTTTATAAATGCTGTTACTTGATCACCTTTAATCGATGAAATCTCAATATGATCAGGTTTCCCTTCTCGAACACTTTTTGAAAAACCAGATTCTAATGTAATAACTCCATCAAGTTTTTTGGAAGTAAGTTTATCTTCTACTTCCGACTCCTTAACCTTACTCACTTTCACATGATTTAATCCTTCTAAAAACTTTATCGTATCATTTGCTATCGGCTCATTCTCTTTATTTACAATCCCGATATTTAACGCTCCTTGACCTACATTTCCATATATCGAAAAAGAGATGAGCGTCCCTATTATCGGCAAGCTAATAGTAATAAGTAAACTTCTTTTATTTTTCAAAAGTACAGATAACGTTTTTTGTATGAGCCATAAAATATCTTTCATACTATAGCCCCTCCCGTCTACGTAATGCAATAATCGCAATTAATAAAAAGAGTGCTGAAATGACAAGGTTTAAAGAGATTACTGGCAGTGCTGCTCCTACATCATTTGCATAAATAATTTTCATGACAGCTGTGTTTGCCCACATTAATGGTGATAAGTTCGTAATGAAATTTTCTTCTACTACGACATATGCCCCACCAAAAATAGAAGCTAACTGGATAACAACAAGAATAATTGCTCTCGATGATTCAGCTGTTTTCGTAATATATCCGATCCCTAAACCGAAGCTAATTGCTAGAAAGACTTGTGTTAATAAAATTATAAATATAATTCCAAGATGTTCGCCCCAATTCGCTTGAAATACAAATTTGCTAAATAACATGACAAGTAATACGCAAAGGGCATTTGCTACTAGGCTACCAAGTACTTTTCCAATGAATATTTCAGCCTTACTTATAGGCGCAGCAATAAGGCGATCTCCTGTTTTACGTATTCGTTCTCCTCGAATTAAAGAACTCGCTCCCATCCCAGCATATAGTGCAATCATCGTTGTCATTACAACCGCATAGTAATCCATAGAACCTGGTTTTTTCGCAGCTTGTAAAGATGTTTCTTTTATATAATCATTATGATTTCCGTTTGAAATAACTGCGCTCACCTTACTAGGATCTACTTTTGCAACCTCGGTTGCTACATTGTACTTATCAACAAATGTTGTAAGCATACCTTCCACAATACTTCCCTCAATACTACTTTTGTCACTTCCATATAATTTTGCACCATCTTTCTTTAACTCTACATAAGCAGCATATTTATTTTGCTTTACTTCTTCTTTCCCATCTATGCCCTCAGAAACTTTTTTAAAATGAATACCTGATTTATCGACTTCTTTCGTAAATGCTTCAAACGATTGAGAAAATATGCTACTCGCTTCATCTTTATATAGCACTTGTATATCCTTAATCGATTGACTATCACTATTAAATGCATTCGTTAACGCCGTTCCTAACACAAGCATAAGTACGATCGGAAATGCTAACATAAAAACTAAAGTTCTTACGTCCCTGAAATCTCGTTTCATATGCATAACTGCAATATTGAAGATGTTCAATTGATGAACCTCCCTTTACCTTTTCTTCATTTACCTTTTATTTATCTCGTAAGTTTCTTCCAGTCAACGTAAGGAATACTGTTTCTAAGTTTGGAGCCTGCTCCTCTAGCGAGCGGATTTCAATGTCATGATTAATGAAGTGCTGAATAATTTTATTTAAATTGTTTACTCCTGCATCCGAGTTTACTTTAATTACGTTCTCTTCAATTTGAGCAGCTTTCACACCGTTTATCTCTTTTAACTGTTCTACATCTAAATTTTCTACTGACTTCACTTCAACCCAAACGTCTTTCGTATCAGTAATAATCGCTTTCAACTGCTCTTTTGTACCTTCTGCAATTACTTTACCGTGATCGACAATTGCTATTTTCGTACAAATCTCTTCTACTTCTTCCATGTAGTGGCTCGTGTAAATAATAGTACTTCCCATTTCATTTAATTTTCGAACAGATTGGAGAATATAGTTTCTTGACTGTGGATCAATTCCAACTGTCGGCTCATCCATAATAATTAACTTCGGTCTATGAGCGATTGCACAAGCGATATTCAGTCTTCGTTTCATCCCACCTGAAAAGTTTTTCGGGTAACTTTTATGTTTATCGCTAAGCCCTACAAACTGAAGTGCTTCCTCTACTCTCGCTTTTAGTTCAGCCCCTCTTAACCCGTACAGTCCCGCAAAGAATTTCACATTTTCATAGGCAGTTAACTCTTCATAAATCGCAATATCTTGCGGAACGATACCGATATTCATCTTCGCAAATCGATTATGTTTTTTTATATTTTTTCCTAATATGCTAATTTCACCTTCATTACTTCTTAACAACCCAGCAATCATATTTATCGTTGTACTTTTACCAGCACCATTTGATCCTAAAAAGCCAAATATCTCTCCTTCTTTAATAGATAAAGACATATTATCTACCGCGATGAAATCACCAAATTTTTTCGTTAAATTTTTAATTTCTAATGTATTCATCATTTCACCCCTATTTCTGTTTCTCTGCTTTTAGTATAAACAAAAATAATGAACCTGCTCAGTGCAGAAGTTCATTATTTTTACATGAGATTATTCACTTTTTTCATATGAGATGATTCATTTTCATAACCATTTCCTATATGGGCAACAGCATTGTTACTGAAAAACCACTTGTTCCATCTACAATAATTTTTCCGTTTACTGATGCTGTTCGCTCCTCCATCCCTATAATCCCGAGACCTTTCTTAACGAGAGTTGCACCTTTTCCGTTATCCTTCACTTGCACTTTCACCATCTTGTTAAGTACATGAATATCAATTGAAATGACTGTCGCATCAGCATATTTCATCGCATTTGTTAATGCCTCCGTAACATTTTCACCAATAATCTTCCACTGAATCGGCGAAATCATATCTAAATTCCCTTTATATACGAAAGGAATATTTATTTCATGCTTACCGGCAAATTCCTCTATGAATAATTTCATACGGTGAATACCAATTTGCTCAGTTGGTGGCTTCATATTTTTTAATGTAACCCGAATGCTTTCAATCCCGTCTTTTGAAATATGAATTGCATTTTGTAATAACTCGGCAGACTTTTCTTTATCTATCCCCATTAATCTCTTTGCTGCTTCCATTTGAATTAGCGCCCCTGTCATCGAGTGACCAATTTTATCATGAATTTCTTGAGAGAGCCGGTTTCTCTCTTCTAACTTAAATGTGTACTCTGATTGCTTTATGTACTCTTTATTTTCATGTAAGCTTTTCGTCAGCCGCTGCATATCTTTTCGCATCTTATCATTTTGCGATTCAAGCTTTAGTACGCGCGATATATACCGTTCTGCCATAGTTAATACAATGAAAGAAAATGCAACAATTAATCCATATGTCATTCGAATACTTTCATCTGTAAAAATAATGGGGATCATCATCATAATAAAGAGCTGCCATTTCTTCTCTATATATTGAAATACAAGTTCAAATAAATTCAATGGTAAAAACAAAATAAAAAGCGAATGAATCTTCCATGTTAATAACATAACTAGACCAATTGATACGCAAGTTAATATGTTTTTGTACGTATCATTTTTAAATATAGAGATCAGCACGTTTACAGAAAGATATAAAAGCAAAGTAAGTATAATCCATGGTAAGTTCGCGACATTTAAATAAATGTAACTAAACACAATATATGTAAATACAATTAATTTACTTACAATTAACCAAAATTCCATTTCACTAATCTACTTTCCCTGTTAAGTAATAAATCGCAATTTGTGTACGATGTTCAAGTCCAGTTTTCCCTAAAACAGATGTAATATAATTTGCAATCGTTCCTTCTGATATGAAAAGTTGCTTTGAAATTTCTTTATTCGAGAAACCTTTCGCAATTAACGCGATAATACTAAGTTCTCTTTCTGTAAAAAGACTCTTATCTATTTTACATTCGTCCTCTTTGCTCTCCATTAAATTGCACTTAATTTTATCAAGCACTACATCTTGCATAACAGTTTGACCGTTATATACTCCTTTTATTGCATCACGAATACGCTCTGGATCGTTATTTTTTAATAAATAACCTTTCGCCCCGTTTTTTACTGCGTCCAAAATATATTCATCATCATCGAACGTCGTTAAAATAAGCGGTTTCGTTTTCGTCTCTTCACAAATAAATTTCGTTGCCTCTACCCCGTTCATATTTGGCATACGAACGTCTAAAAGCGCGATATCAACGTCGTTCTTTTTGCAATAGTCCACTGCTTCTTTCCCATCATTTACTGTATCTACCACTTCGAACTCTTCATATGTATTTAAAATAATTTTCATGCCTTCTCTAATAAAAGAATTATCATCCGCTATTAATATTTTAATTTTCATGTTTGTTAGTATGGACCTTCCCCTACTAACATTCACATCCTTTCTTCCCGTAACATTTCCCACTTGCTCATTATATACTCCTTTTTACCATTTTTTCACACCTTTTTTCATATAGCCTCCTTTCTAAAAATATATTATTCTTTTTTTACAACATGTGTAGGGTGACTTATCATTCTTTACGTCTATATAATAGAATGCGTCAAAAAGGAGGGAGAGACCCATTGAGGAAAAACAATTAATTGAAAAAGCACAGCAAGGAAGCGAACATGCTTTTCGTATCCTTGTGCAAACATATCGTCATTATATTTTCCAAGTTATCTTTTCTATTTTAAGACACGAAGAAGATGCAAAAGATGTTACACAAGAAGTATTCGTAAAAATTCACGCCTCTCTCCCAAATTATCAATTTCGCGGATTAAAAACGTGGATGGCGCGTATTGCCACCAATCACGCTATTGATTATAAGAGAAAAAAAGCTAGAGAAAACGAAGAACTCTCCTTATGTAAAGAAACTGAGGAAAATATACAGTCCTCTCATAATATTGAGGCTTTATTATTGACGAAAGAGCAGAAATTACTTATTGCTCAAAAACTGAGAGAACTTCCCGAAAATTACCGTGACGTTGTTCTCGCACATTACTTAGAAGAAAAAAGCTATCAAGAAATTGCTTTGCAGGAAGACATCGAAGTGAAAACAGTCGAAATGAAACTGTATCGGGCAAGAAAATGGATTAAAAAACATTGGAAGGAGGAAGAGTTTCTATGATGCATTATTCAAAAGAAGATTGGCGCAATTATACATTAGATTCTATAGAAAGCAATGAACGTGAATCGATGGAAGAACACCTTTATGAATGTGATCATTGTTTAGCACTTTATATGGAAAGTATTGATAAACAACATGAAAACCTTCCAATGATAAATGATGATTCATTTACGAACGAAGTTATGACGCAAATTAATTTTGAAACACTACAGTCTAATGAAAATATGAAATCAAACCAACTAAAGCGTACGATTATCCATTACATAATTGCAACCGCGGCTACAATTATTTTTATGGTAAGTGGTTTATTCCAATATATTTTCACAGCGACATCAAATTTCGAGAAATCTTCAAAACATAACGAGTCTTCTATCTCACAACAAATTGTAAACAAATCGGTAGACACATCAAAAAAGGACGGAGGTTCAAAGCATGAATAAAAATCCCTTTTTAGCACTTGTATTAGGGCTAATTCCTGGTCTTGGACATTTATATGTAAAGAAATTTGGACGGTTTATTTTATATAGCGGGGGAGCTTTATTTCTATTTATCTTCGCAGTATTTTGTACAGTAGAATTAGGAGAGCGCACCATTGCTTTTCTTTCCCTATTTTTACTAGCTGTTTTATGGGTAATTAACTTACTAGATTTAGTTATCACCATTATAAACCAAACGAAAAAACAAGAAGCTGGAGAATTGACAGATTCCTCTAAAGAGAGCGAACGATTTTATATCATTCTCCTATCAATCATCCCTGGACTTGGACATTTTCAATTAGGGCTTATGCAACGTGGACTTACATTTTTAGTCGCTTGCACAGGAATCGGAAGTATGATTATTTTCGTTGCACTTTTAACATCGCAAGAAAGTTTTCTTATCTTCCTTATTACATTACCTGTTTTATGGATTTACAATTTCTTCGATGTTGTTCAGCAGCTCCAGAAAAAAGAACGTGGCGAGCAACTAGATGATCGTACTATTTTTGAAGATTTTGAAGAACATCGAGAACAAGGAAAGAAAAGTAAAACATTTGCTTCTATTTTAGCGATGTTCCCCGGAGCAGGACATATGTATTTAGGTTTGCAACGCCGTGGTCTTCAGCTTATGGCAGCCTTTTTACTATCAATTTATTTACTCGACTTATTAAGACTTTCGGCGTTTTTATTTTTAGTACCAATCATTTGGTTCTATAGCTTCTTTGACGCTTTACAGCAAACTGCAAAGTATGGAAAAGAACGTGTACATGACGAACCTATCATTGATTATTTTATCAATCATCAAAGATGGATCGGTATTGGGTTAATTACACTCGGTGGTTATTATTTATTAGATCAAACACTCCTTCCTATTTTGAATAATTACTTTGCAACTATATTTAACATTCATCTTAGCGAGCTCTATTATCGCTATTTCCAAACATCTATCGTTGCACTCCTCTTAATTGGTGGCGGCTTTAAATTGTTACTTGGAAATAAAGAAAACAAAGGTGGTACAAAAGAATGAGAACATGGCGCGTTGGAACATTTTCAATGGGGCTTTCTATTATTTCATTAGGTTGCTTCTTACTATTTTCAGTTATACAAGGTACTGAGGTATTAGATTCCTTAACAGCATGGTGGCCTGTTTTACTTATTATACTTGGCGTGGAAATTTTACTATACCTTCTATTTTCTAAGAAGGAACAATCCTTTATTAAATATGATATTTTTAGTATTTTCTTTATCGGCGTTTTAGGAAGCGTTGGAATTGCTTTTTACTGTTTATTATCAACTGGATTACTAGAAGAAGTTCGTCACTCTATTAACACAACGAGGCAAACGAGTAATATTCCAGATGGACAATTTGATATACCTGAATCTATCAAAAAAATCGTAGTAGATGCAGGACATCAGCCTCTAACGCTAGAGGGAAATAATACAAATCAAATTCATCTTCTTGGAACTTATGAAATAACGACGAAAGCAAATGAAAAACTCAATTTAAAACAAGATGATTTCCTTTCAGTTCAAACAGCTGGAGAAACGATGTATATTACTTTAAAATCATTACCTGTTCAGCATACGTTATTTAATTCAGCACCACAGGTGAAACCAACGCTTGTTCTTCCGCAAAATAAAAATGTGGAAATCCGTGCTTCCAATAACGAACTATCTCTTTATCCAGGTCAATTACAAAATAATTGGTTTGTACAAGAAAGCTCAAGAGTGTCTGTCCATCTTGCAAAAGAGAGTGATGTATCTTTAACAGCAGTAACGAATCAAAAAGAAACACATGGAAGCACACCTTGGGAGCAAGTTGAAGATGTAACGAAAAAAGAAAATAGTTCTTCAGAAGAAAATCCAGAATTCAACGAGCAAGAACATTGGTATAAAAATTCGATTAAAACAGGAAATGGGACGTACAAATTAAATATTGAGAAAGCCTATAATATAAATATGAGTGTTATCGAAAAATAAAAAACCTTCCACAATTGTGGAAGGTTTTTCTCATATAATCGCTTTAATTCCTTCTAACACTAAGCCAATCATAAATCCGCAAACAGCCCCGTTTACTCGAATCCACTGCAAATCTTTACCAACGTTATTTTCAATCATTTCAATTAACGTTTTATCATCCAACTTATCAAGATTTTCTTGTACAAGTTTTCCGATTTTCGAATGATTCTTTTCCACAAGTGTGACAACTTGTTTTTGTAACCACTCTTCTATTTTTTGAACAGTTTGTTCATCTTCTTTTATTTTATTCATTTGTGTTTGTAAAAATGGAATAACATATTTATCAGCAAATTCTTCGTTATTTACAAAGGTAACAGCTCTTTGTTGTACTTGCTCCAGCATCTCTTTAATTTTGTCAGTAGCATCCCAATTCGCAATCCATTTTTCTTTCCAATTTTCTAACTCCTGTAGTAAAGCTTCATTTTCTTTTACATTTATAATTTCTTGACGAATTTTCGCTAATATAAGTTGTCTTGTGCTATTATCAGCATCTTGTAAGCTGTTAATATTGCTAATAATAAATTTCTGCAAAATGCCGCCAATTTTATCTTCATCTACAATATTCATAAACGATTTCAAAGTAAACTGTAAAAACCCATCTACTTTTATGTTTTCCATCGCCTTCATACCTAAGCTTCCGAGCTGGTATCGTGCTTCATCTTGCGCTGTCCAATCTTTCACTTTTACTAAAATGTAATCAAGTGTCTTTTCATCATATTCTTGCACAACTAATTGATCAACAAGCACTTGTAAAATGTTACTTGTATTAATTGTATGCAAATACGTTTTTAATTCTTTTTCAATAATAACCGCTAATTTTTCCGTATCTATTGTAACAATCGCTTTCTCCGCAATCGTTACAATCCCCTTTTTCACAGCGTCAGACTGCATTTCTCTCTCAGCAATTTGCAGCACCATTTGTGCTAGCTGCATTTCTTTTACTTTATTCGTAATACTTTCTTTCGTCAGCCACTCATTTTCTAACGTGTTAATGAGCCCTTTCGTTACTCGTTTACGATTTTTAGGTAATAACGCTGTATGAGGAATTGGAATTCCCATCGGATGACGGAATAAAGCCGTAACTGCGAACCAATCCGCAAGTCCGCCAACTAATCCAGCTTCAAATCCCCCTTGTATAATCTCTCCAGCTACCGTTCCTTGAAACGGGATAGAAGCGGCAAAGCCTACTCCCATAACCCCAAGCGAAATACCCGCTATATATTTAGTCTGTAATGACATCGTATACACATCCTCTTATTATGTAAAATAAAGCTTTTTTGTTATATGTATTTCATATTCGTTCTTTATATCTATACTATAATGAACTAATGCGAAAATAACAAAGAATTTTATGCACATAAAAAAAATGAGGCTGTAAAAAGCCCCATTTTTATTTTAACGTTAATTCCACACCTGTTTTATAATACCCATTCATCACGTCTTCGGGAACCATACTCCCACCAGTTCCCCACACAATATGAGCACCTTTCTTCATCTTCTCTGCTAACTGTTGTTTTTGTAAATGCCTATCTTCTTTACATACTTTCACTGGCCCTATCATACCAGCTAACGCAGAAGGTTCTAAATAAATATTTTCTGTATCTGCTAGTTCTTTTAACAATCTATATAACTCTTCATCACTTACTGTGTAATTCCCACTCAAAAATGGTTCCATCGTTTTACCGACAAACCCGGATGGTCTTCCTACCGCTAGTCCGTCCGCGTCTGTTACATTATCAATCCCGATATCTTGAACAGCAATTTTATCATGAAGTCCTGTCATTAAACCGAGTAACATACATGGAGAATGCGTTGGCTCCGCAAAGAAACAGTGCACATTGTCTTTATACAATAACTTTAAACCAAATGCGACGCCGCCAGGTCCGCCCCCTACTCCGCACGGAAGGTAAACGAATAAAGGATGCTCTGCATCTACAACAATCTCTAACTCTTCTAATTGCTTTTGTAAACGTGACGCTGCTACTGCGTATCCTAAAAATAAATCATGAGAGTTTTCATCATCTACAAAATAACAGCGAGGATCTGCATCTGCTTGCTGACGCCCCTCTTCTACTGCTTTACTATAATCAGCTTCATACTCAATAACGTTTACACCTTTACTTCTTAATAAATCTTTTTTCCATTCTTTTGCGTCTGCTGACATATGAACAGTTACGTTAAAACCTAGTTTCGCACTCATAATCCCAATACTTAACCCTAAATTACCTGTTGAACCTACCGCAATTGAGTATTTTGCAAAAAACTCTCTACATGTATCACTATCTAAAATGGCGTAATCATCTTCCTCTGTTAACATGCCATGCTGCAAAGCTAATTCTTCAGCATGTTTCAACACTTCATAAATGCCGCCCCTAGCTTTTATTGACCCTGATATCGGAAGCCCGCTATCACATTTTAATAGTAATTCTCCTAATATAGGTTGCCCATAATTTTTCTCTAAGGACTGTTTCATAGTAGGGATCTTCACTAAAGGTGATTCTATAATACCACCCGATTCTCGCGTTTCAGGAAAAACTTTTGAAATATACGGTGCAAAACGATTTAACCTCTCTTCCGCATCTTTTACATTTTCTTCATTCAGTGGCGAATCTTTTATTGCCGTTTCATACTTTTCCATGTTCGGATTCACCCAAAACACTTCTTCCGTTGCGATTAATTTATTTAATAGTGGATATCTTTCTTTTAATTTCTCTATTCCCTTCATTTCTCTTCCTCCTCATCACCTTGTAGCTTACGATTTAATAAATTATAATTAAATTAATTTTAATATAGTTTAACACAATTCATTCACTTAAGTTAATTTTAATTTAATATATTTAAATATAATTTAATAAACATTAAGGAGCTTTTATCATGGAAAATATAGATATCGGTAAAAAAATTGAAAAACAAAGAAAAGAAAAAGGTTTAACAAGTAAAGAACTAGCAACAATGGCAGGTATAACACCATCTATGTTAAGTCAAATTGAGCGTGGATCTGCTAACCCTTCTATCCAAACATTAAAAGTACTCGCTAAAGCGTTAGATGTTCCTACTTTTAGCTTTTTACTTGAAGATACAAATACAGACGATTTAATTGTACGTTCTCATAAACGCAAAAAAATGATTATCGATAATTTATCATATGAAATGCTATCACCTGATTTCACAGGAAATTTAGCAACAGCAATTATGACTGTTCCGCCGAATACAGCTTCATCAGAAAATGTACTAGAACATAAGGGTGAAGAATTAGCATTTGTATTAGAAGGGAAAATCACATTACATTTAAATGAAGAAGAATACATATTAGAAACGGGTGATAGTGTAAAAATACCCGCTTATTTAAAACATAAATGGGTAAATCAATTCGAGAAAAATGCCATTGTTTTATTTTCTGTTACTCCGCCGATTTTTTAAGATAAAATAAAAAAGATAGCCACGTATGGACATACTCCATATGTAGCTATCTTTTTATTTTTTCGGCACCAACAAAATTCCTAAACTAACAACAAAAAAACTAATTATTTGCTGTACTGATAGACCAAATAGAACCGAATTCTGTTCACTAACAAGTGAAATAATAATATGAGCAAACCCCTCAACAATTAGAAAAACACTTATATTCTTTCCGTTTCCGAGCCTTTCATTTTTCATCCATAACAAGCCCACTATACAAAGAGCCAGGATAATTTCGTATACGAATATAGGATGATATAGAAATTTAGATTCATATATTTTCACACCCCAAGGCAATGTCGTTTGTACTCCTACTTTTTGGTGGAATAGAAAATAAAAAATAATACTCATACATAGCGCAATAGGTAGTGCATCAAGTAAAGTACGAAGCGAAAATTGCCCCTTTTTACTTTTCCAAACAATGTATACACTTGCAACTATGCACCCTACTACAATGTGTTTCATACTTCCTATAGCTAATAATGCTTGCAGTGGCGACCTAAAAGCCCATACTGGATTTAAAATTGCCGGTGCAAATTTCCATACAAATACGATGATAAGAAAAGCATTTGTTACTGCATCCATCATTTTTTCATATGGTACACTTTCGTTCTTCATCTTTCGTTTCATCAATATGAACCCAAATAGACTTCCAATTATAAGAGATACGGGTTGTAACCTCACGATCCACTCCATCAATACAAAATCCCCTCTTTAACTCTCAATTAATTTCTTAAATTTCTCTTCTAATTGATCTGGAGGTAATACGCCTCGTACTTGCTCTACGATAATTCCATCTTTATTAACAAAAAATGTCGTTGGTAACGAGAATACTTTATAATCTAATCCAGCTACTCCGTCCATATCTAGTAAAACAGGAAACTTAAATCCGTGACGATCTGCAAATGCGCTTGCTTCTTGTACTGGATCTCCGATAGTTGCATTTACCGCAAAAATTTCAACGTCCTTTTTATATTTATCATACATATGAACTAAGTCAGGCGCCTCCATTTCACATGGACCACACCATGATGCCCAAAAATTAATAAGATATGGTTTTCCTTTTGCATCATTTAACGAATACAACTTACCGTCTAATCCTTTTAATGTTATGTTTGGTGCTTTAAATCCTACTTGTGGTAATACTTCTGTTTTTTGTAGCTCCGCTTGTTTTGCTTTTCTTTCTTTTTCTTCTTTTTTTGTATTATAAAAGTTAACTCCGGCCCAGATTAGTGCCCCGGCCAGTATAATCGCAATTAGTTTCTTCACTTTTCTTCCTCCTCATTATTAAAAGCCTGTAAATCCACCGAATAGACGAATAAAGAATGCTGTAATTTTCGTCATTTGGTTTGTATACAATAAGATACCTGTTACAATCATCATTCCGCCACCAATTTTCATCATGACATTGGCATATGTAACGATCCATTTTATCTTTCCAATAAAGAATGCCATCACGAAAAACGGAACCGCAAACCCAAGAGTATATGCGGTAATATAAAGAAGTGCTCCTTCAGGATTCGTCGCACCAAGCATGAGTACAGCTGAAAATATCGGTCCAACACATGGCGTCCACCCCGCTGCATATGTCATACCGACTATAATAGAGCGAATATACCCCGTCGATTTACTTCTATACTGCACTTTTTTCTCTGCCATAAGCCACTTAGGTTGAAATAAGCCTGTCATAAACAATCCCATCAAAATAATAAAAATCCCACCAATTTGTTGAATCAATTTTTGGTTAGATGAAAATGTTATTCCAATCCAGCTTACCGATAACCCTAACGCGTAAAAAATAACCGAAAATCCGATCATAAAAAATACGGTATGTATAATCGCTGATTTTTGCATCATCCCACGATTTTCTTTTAAATCTTGAATAGACACACCTGTAATATATGATAAATAAGATGGATATAGCGGTAAAGAACATGGTGATATAAATGACAATACCCCTGCTCCGGCTACAAGCCAAATTGTTAAATCTGCTGCATTCATTTTATTCCCTCCAAAACACTACATCAAGTAGTGTTGATTCTTAAAAAAAAGAGGCTATATGCACTCTCCGACAATAAGTACAACCGACATACAGAATAGACCTAATGTTATATATACCGAATTCGTATGTAACGGAATCGTAAGCTTTACAACTTTTTCATTTAACACTTGCTCGATTCGTAAATTGATTGCTGTTTTTGCAAATGAAGCTGTAACACATCGATTTTCCATTGTCTTTATTTTAATTAATTTTAATAATGCACTACCTAACTCAAATGAAGATTCCATTTTTTGCATCGCATATTTATCAGCAGCTAGCTCCTGATACGTGTGATATCGCTGTAACAGCCCTTTTAAAATTGGGATGTATATCATTCCTTCTGCTAATAACGTAAAACAAAATAATTTTAATGGATCCCGATTCGTTTGATGATATTCTTCATGAAAAATAATCGCATCCATTTCTTCATCTGAAAATGTTTGAAGCATCCCTTCTGACATGACAACTTTCGGACGAAATAACCCAATTGTAAATGCCGCAACTTCCTCGGTCGGCAATATATATATTTGCTTTCCTTTTCGAATGAAAGGGATAAGTACTTTTTGTAACTTTTTACTATAGAAAAATTGTCGCCAAATTCTTTTGCACACGATGAACACAGTAAGTAGTAAAAATCCAGCAATTACAATACGAATGAGCGATAATTCCTTCATATGTTTTTCTAACTGGAACAAGCAAAAATTAGAAAGAAAGAACGCCTTATTTTGAAACAAAAATGGATATGTAACGTAATACACTAACATACTAAAAAAGAGGGCACTAACAATGACTGCTAACAATACGATTTTACGCATTTGCCATTTCATTTCATTAATCCTCTTTTTTTAACTGACTCAATTTGGCTTCTAATTTTTTTATTAAAGTCGGATCAGCCTGCTCTAACTCATCTAACATATGATTTACAACTAAATCTCCAAATTCCCCCATCAATTCCTGTGTCATTTTCTTTGTTTGATTGGATAAGAATTCTTCCTTTGTTTGTATAGCACGGTATATGCCACTTCTTTTCACAGTCTGTTTTTCTAAGTGTAATTTCTCTACTAACCTGTTCATAACTGTCATAACAGTATTAAAATTCACAGGTGATTCTTCACTTAATTTCTGCTGCACTTCTTTAATCGTAATCCCTTCGCTAGACCAAACAATCTCCATAATTTTCGCTTCAAGCGGTCCAAAGAAATGATTTAACCCTTGCTCATTTAACTTATAGTTTTGAGTAAACATTGTACGGCTCCTTTCACACTACGAATTGTAGTATAAATTAAACGAAAGGTCAAACGCAAATGATATATACGAAAACTCACTACCCCATTCCATTCATTGTAAACCTAACTTCTCTCCAAATGTCTCAAAGAGATACTGCTCTAATATTTGTACACTAAACGTTTCATTACGCCCAAGTGCAAATAATTCCCGATCTTTCGCTACGATCGTATCTAACGGAATAACGACATTATCCACGATTTTTGTAATTTCAATAATATTACTTTTGACATTTACCTCTGTTTTAAATTCAACATTTTCTAATACGATATGCGAACGTCTTCCTGATGTAAAAAAAGTAAAGTTAGGATTTTTAACAACGCCAATTTCAGCCTCTAACGCATATAAATAGTGAAAAATGATATCTCTATGTCCATCTTTTATTATTTTTTCATCCTTCTCATCATCTAAGTATTCTTTCACTTTCGCTGCAAACTCAAATCGAAAATCCACTCTTTCACGCTCCCTCTATTCACTCTACACTAAATAAATATATTGAAATAATTTTACCATATTGCGATACAAGTTCCTATTAAAAGTAAAAAGCACTTTTCAAATCCCTATTATTTCTAATTCTTTTTTTAATTCAATATTAATTACTACGTCGTTATATTAATTTAAACATATTTTTCCTATTTTTTGAAACAATAGTATGAAATATTATATATCAATAAACTGTTTTTAATTCATTTTTCATTTAGCTATCATCACCTTTATTATTCCGATATACTGAAACTACATTTTCCACTTATTCATTACATGATAGAAGGAATGTAACTCTCTTCTATCGAATTTTTATATAACGAAAATGATTAGGTGGTGCTTTACTATGAAATTAGCTGTCATTGGTGGCGGTGACTTACAAGATTCAATTCACTCGCCTATTAATGAGCGACTTATAGAATTAACAAATAAACTGTATCCAAAAGTATTATTCATTCCTACAGCTAGTCATGATGATGAAAGCTATATAAAATTATTTTTAGACACGTTCGAAAAACAATTACACTGTGAAGTACAAATTTTACGTACTATAGCCGACACACCTTCTAAATATGAAATAGACGAAATGATTCAATCAGCTGATTTGATTTATCTCGGTGGCGGGAACTATATTCATATGCTTACACAATGGAAAGAACATAAACTTGACGAAAAATTATTATTCGCTTTGCAGCAAGGAACGCTCATTGCGGGATGGAGCGCCGGTGCTATGTGCTGGTTCACATCTAGTATCCGATCAGATTATGAAGGCTCTGGTTATATAGAGAGCAACGGCTGGGGGATTGTGAACAAAAGATTTTGTCCACATTATAATCAATTAAATAGAATGAACGCCTTCCATTCCTTTTTACAAAATCATCAAGGCAATATAGAAGGAATTGCACTAGAGGATAATTGTGCTCTATATATTACAGAAGAATCTTTTGAAATTATCGGTGAACCTGAAAAAGCGTGGGAGTTTTATATGAGTGATAACAAACTCATTAGACAACATTTTGATATCACTTTAAAAAGCTATTTGTAAACCTACACTTACAAAAAATGTCCCTAAGTATAATAACTTAGGGACATTTGCATGAGTTAACTTACTAATCGTGTAATTCGTTTCTTCTGCCATGAAAGCTTATAATATGCATACTGTAAAATTAAGCTGACAATAAATGCTGCTGGGTACCCAATCCATATCCCTTCTATGCCAAGACTTGTATGGTAAGAAAGGTAATACGCTACAGGTACTTCAACAAGCCAAATTGATACGACTCCAATAACAGTTGGCCATAATACTGTACCACTCGCTCGCATTGTCGCACTAATAATTTGTGCATGACCGAAAATTAAATAACTCCATAACGTAATCATAACGAGGCTATGAGCAATTTCAATTGTTGTTTGACTCGTTAAAAATAGTGATAGAATGTCTCTTGAGAATAAGTAAATAAGAGATATTAGCACACCACCGATGACGTAGTTCATAATAATTCCTGCCTTCACAACTTTCTGCAATCGATCAAATTGATTTGCACCAATTGATTGCGCTGCAAAAATAGAGACTGTAATACCAAGGCTAACGGCTGGCATTTGTACATAACTTGCAACCTGATTCACGACGCCATATGCTGCTGTTGCATCCGAACCGTAACGATTTACAAACGCGATTACCGCAATTTCAGATAGTGAGACTAATATCATATTAATACTTGCTGGAATACCGAGTCGTAGCAATAGCTTTAATAACTCCCCGTCCATTCGGAGATATTTCCTTACCGTACTATCTAATTGTAGCGGGTGATTTTTCTTCTTTAAATACACTAACATGACAATAAACGTAATCACTGTAGATATAACAGAAGCATAGGCTGCTCCATACACATCTAATTTCGGAGCTCCTAACCATCCAAAAATAAGAATCGGTAGTAAGATCATATTTAGCGCTGTACTTACAATTAAAAAGTAAAATGGTGTTTTAGAATCTCCTGTACCTCTCATAAACGTTGTGTATGCAAAATATAAAAATAAGACTGGCATCGATATAAATAAAATACGCGCATAATGAACGCTTATATCAATAATATTTTCTGGCGTTCCCATAAGGCGCATAATATCCATCGCAAAAATACTACCTATTATCGCCAATACAACTCCAATAATAAAAGTAAATGTCAGTGTCGTACCAACGATCGCTTTTAAACGATCTTCATTCTTAGCACCAAACGCCTGACCAATTAAAATCGAACTACCTGAACCAATACCAATTACAAATGAAACGAGTAAGAAAAATAGTGGGAAGAATGCTGAGATGGCCGCTAAATCATTCACTCCAAGCCATCTTCCTACTACTACCATACCAAATAATTGTCCAATTGATTGTAGTACATTACTTAATAGTAACGGTACTAAAAACATGGACATCGATTTCCAAATTGGTTTACTCTCACTCTCTAGCTTATGTGACTCCGCACCTTCTTTATTATTATCTGTAGGTGGTTTCAAATTTCATTTCTCCTTTTGTTAAAAATCTGTTTTCAACTTCTATCTCTTTGTAGAGTTGTTATAATGATGTGCTTCTATTCATTTTCTTTTCGGTATAATTATAACTTCACCCAATATTGGCTTCCATCTGCTGTTCTATCTAAAAATCCATATTCGATTAAATATCTTCTTAAAGTTACAAAATCCGGATAAATGCTTTCTATGACAGTATTTACTTCTTTTTCAGTGTACTTTTTATTACTATCAAACTTCGTCACTAAATGGCGTAATATAATTAATTTACGCTTTTGCTTTTTCGGAAATTTAGAAAGCGGTCCATCTAATCCTTCTGTAAAATGTGCTTTTAATACTTCATCATTTTCTTCTTCCGTAATATTGTAGCGATCATCTACCATCGTTGCGGTTCTATGAATCGGTACAAATTTCGTTTGTACTTTTGATTTTTCTTCAGACAGTTCCATTAACGCTAAAAACACTTTCGCTTGCTTCATTTTCTCTCGAAGTGTAAATCGATGATTACGAATGGTTGATGTACTTCCGCCATCCATCTCTTTTACAATCTCTTTATCATTCAGCCCCAGATGGAAAAATTGAACCATCTTCTTTTGCAAATCAGTTAAACCAGTGTACTTCTTATCAAGATTTAATAAATAATCAAACATAGACGTATGTTCATTTTGCACATGCAATTGTACAAACTTCTCTGCTTCATACAGAACTTGATTATCTTGATAAATTACGCCCTTAATAAACGCTTCTCCACAGGCTAAACAAATATACTCCTCTGCTTCCGCTTCAAACACATACCCTTTCTTCAATTCCTCTACCGATGCATCCCAAAACTTCTCTGAAATATCACTCATACTAAACACTCCTTCAAAATGTTTATCTAAAAACAGACGAATTCTAATACCGTTTACTATTACTTCATCATCTTAACATAACCAAAATAAACATTTCAATGTTTCGTTTACCTATTTTATAAACTTTTATAAAAACGTCTATCAAAAGGGTTTTACACAGCGAAAAGCGAATGTATTTATATGAATTCATTCAATTGGATGTGAAATAGAAAATGACTATTCTTCAAGACTCCTGGTTTTCTGTTAAACAAATCACCCGAAATACATATACAATTAGTGAATATGCATATTGGGAGAAAGTACATTCCAAAACTTCAGCCTTCAATTTTAACTACAAAAAAGGTGTTTCCGTATAAGAAAACACCTTTTATCTTCTATAATATTCTATGTATAACCTCTACCAACACTTTACTTGCCTGTACGAATATATGTTTTCGATTTCGATCTTCAACAAATGTATTAGCACAACTCCCCATAATCATTGTACAACTAATTATGACTAACGCTAACTTTCTATTCTTGTAAGTCACTTCATGCCACTCCACTATTACAAAACTTCATCTAAATTTATCCCATCAAAAATTTTACATGAATAATAAGTCGAAGAAATATGCAATTTTGCATATTTACACGTTTTATCACGATGTTATGATTTAATTTAGTTAAAGAACACGTATACTGGGGTGACTAACTTGAAATTTAAAGCGAAAAAGAATCCATTTCACGTCATTATTATTTCATTATTTATCATAATTTTTTTCATTTCGCTATTCTTCAAAAATGAAAATTCTATTTTTTTCACTCTCATGATGCTGTTAAATGTCGTAAATCTTTCTTCCTTCTATTTTTCTCACTACAATATTACTGCATCATCTCTTATTGTAAAACACGGTTTCATATTTCATACTGAAATTCCATTTGAAGACATTCGCCACATTAAATACTCTGGTAAAAAACTTCATTCAAAAAGATGGACTAGACAGCAATTAGAAATCCATTACAATTTATTTGACTCAGTAACTGTTTTTATACCCCAAGAAGAAGAAAAGTTCATTTCAGTCTTAAAAGAAAACTGTCCGCATATGAAAGTATTGAATATGCCTGCTAACAAATAATATATTGTGGCAATTGCTGTAATACAAATGATATACATAAAAACAAATATAAAAAAGCCAAGATTCTAAACAAAGAAGAATCTTGGCTTTTTTATTATTCTTTCGGAGCAATCATTTTTTTCGGATCTACAATTTCATCAAATTGTTCTTCTGTTAGTAGTCCAGATTGCAATGCTGCTTCTTTTAAAGTTAAACCATCTTTATGAGCATGCTTCGCAATTTTCGCTGCATTTTCATATCCGATATGGGGGTTTAATGCTGTAACAAGCATTAATGAACGATTCACATTCTCTTTAATCACTTCTTCATCTGCTTCAATACCAACTGCACAATTATCATTAAACGAAACAATTGCATCTGCTAATAAGTGAGCAGATTGTAGGAAGTTATATGCAATAACAGGTTTAAATACGTTTAACTCAAAATTACCTTGGCTCGCAGCAAATCCGATAGTTGCGTCATTTCCCATTACTTGCGCTACAACCATCGTTAAAGCTTCACTTTGCGTTGGATTTACTTTACCTGGCATAATAGAGCTTCCTGGCTCATTTGCTGGAATAATAATTTCTCCTAGACCACTACGTGGACCACTTGCCAGCCAGCGCACATCGTTAGCAATCTTCATTAAATCAGCTGCTAATGCCTTTAATGCACCATGCGTATATACAGCTTCATCATGGCTCGTTAATGCGTGAAACTTATTTGGTGCAGAAATAAATTGCTTACCTGTAAATTGGCTAATTTCCTCTGATACCATCTCACCAAATTTAGGGTGAGCATTAATACCTGTTCCAACTGCAGTACCACCAATCGCAAGCTCTTTCATATATGTATTGCTCTCTGCAATCATACGCTCTGTTTTTTCAAGCATACGGTGCCATCCACTAATTTCTTGTCCTAATGTTAACGGCGTTGCATCTTGTAAATGTGTACGACCAATTTTTATAATATGTTCAAATGCAGTTACTTTTTCTGCTAATGTTTCTTTTAATTTCGTAATAGCTGGTAATACGTGATTTTCTACTGCGATTACACATGCTACATGAAGCGCTGTTGGAAATGTATCATTTGAACTTTGAGACATGTTCACATCATCATTCGGATGAATATGTACATCAGACCCCTTCTCTTTCAAAATTTGATTCCCTCGGTTTGCAATTACTTCATTCACATTCATGTTTGACTGTGTACCACTACCCGTTTGCCATACGACAAGGGGAAAATGTTCATTCCATTTCCCTGCAATTACTTCATCAGCTGCTGCCACAATTGCTTCTGCTTTTTCTTCTGATAGCTTTCCTAATTTTTGATTAGTAAGCGCCGCACTCTTCTTTAAAATTGCAAATGCTTTTACAATTTCAAGCGGCATTTGCTCTGTTCCAATCGGGAAGTTTTCTTTACTACGTTGCGTTTGTGCTGCCCATAATTTATCAGCTGGAACTTTTATTTCTCCTATTGTATCTCTTTCAATTCTGTACTCCATTTTTTCATCCCCTTGAAAATAAAATACCTACATCTCTTATAATAACAGACTTCCTCTTAAATGATAAGAATTCTCACCCCTATATATAGATATTCTGTATTTATTTTTGAAAATTCCTCTTGACCTAAACTTAAGTTTAGGCTGTATCCTTTCCTTTGTAACCTACTATAACACTACTGGAGGAATTCAATATGAAAAAATATGCTTTCATAACAGGTGCAAATAAAGGAATTGGATATGAACTTGCTCGTCAATTAGCAGAAAAAGATTATCACGTATTTTTAGGTGCTCGTAATAAACAACTTGGACAACAAGCTGTAGAATCTTTACATGTTTCAAACGTTTCCTATATTCAAGTAGATATTTCAAGTTCACAATCTATTCAAGAAGCAATCAAGAAAATTCATGAAACGACTGACCACTTAGATTTATTAATCAATAATGCAGGCGTAGCACTAGACTTCAATACGCTACCTAGTGAATTAAATATTGAAACTTTACGTCAAGGATTTGAGGTTAACTTTTTTGGAACATTCCAAATGGTGCAAGCCTTTTTACCATTATTAAAGAAATCAAGCAACAGTAAAATTATCAATGTAACAACTGACATGGCTTCCTTAACAATGTTTGCTAATGGCGAAACACATCCAATTAATGCAGTAGGGTATAATTCTTCAAAAACAGCTATTAATGCTTTAACATTAGCTTTTAGTAAAGAATTTAGTAATAACGGTCCAGAAATTTTTGGAGTAACTCCCGGTTTTACAACTACTGACCTTAATGGTAATTCCCCAGGTGGCCATACGACCAATGAAAGTGCTAAAATTATTATTAAATATGCATTAAGTGAAACAAATTATAATGGTAAAATACTAAATAAAGATGGCATTATAACTTGGTAGTAAAAGGATGAATTCTATGTATTATACGATCGGTCAAGTAGCAAAAATGCAACACTTAACTATTTCTCAAATACGTTATTACGATAAACAAGGACTGTTCCCTTTTCTTCAAAGAAATGAAAAAGGAGATCGAGTTTTTGACGAAGAAGCACTAAAATATTTAGAAATGATTTTATGTTTAAAAAACACCGGTATGCCAATTCAAAAAATAAAACAATTTATCGACTGGTCTATGGAGGGAGAATCTACTATTCTTCAACGGTTGGAATTAATGAAACAACAGCAGACCAGTGTCTTACAGCTCATTCAAGACACTGAAAAAAACTTAAAAAAGATACAACAAAAAATTGTAAAATATGAGAACGAAATAACTTCCGCAAATGCTATTACAAAATAAAAAAATCACCTTCTACATATTGTAGAGGGTGATTTTTATTTTATGATGCTTGCTTTCCTTTATCTGCATCATCTACATACCAAATGAATTTGCCTGTATATCCGTAAATAACTGCTAAGATTAATGAAACAAAGCTTAACCACATAAACGGAACGTATGAGAACGTTGCTACACCTAAAATACCAGCCATAAAAATACCATTATCAGACCATGGAACCATACCTGAAGTTAACGTTCCACCTACTTCTGAGTTACGCGCTAATACACGGCGGTCTATTTTTAATTTATCATAGCTATCTTCCATAATTTTCGGTGTTAAAATTAGTGATACGTACATCGCACAACCAAATATATTTGCTAAGAATGCCACGATTAATGTAGACAATGTTACATTACCCGCAGAATTTAATTTCTTCTCAAATTTTGATACGATTACTTTTAAAACGCCTAGTTTTTCAAGCAATCCACCAAAGCCTAAACCGAAAATAATAACGGCCACTGAGCCAAGCATACCGTTAATTCCACCACGGTTTAATAACTTGTCAACAAACTCAACACCAGATTGAATTGAGAATCCGTTATATGCTGTTCCAATCGCCTCTCCAAAGTTCATTCCTTGGAAGAGAGTTGCCCAAATTGCACCAATTAAAGCACCCATTGCAATTGTTGGCATAGACGGTTTCTTCATCGCTAATAATGCGATAACAATGACCGCCGGAACAAGCATCCATATTTTAATATCAAATTCCTTTAATAAAGCTTCTTTTAAAAACTCTACTCGGTTTAAATCTACATTATCGCCGCCATACATCCAACCAGCTACAGTAAACATAATGCTAGTAATAATGTAAGCCGGAACATCTAATACGAGCATAGCTCGAACGTGAGCAATAACATCTACTTTCGCCATAGAAGCTGCAAGAACTGTACTATCAGAAAGTGGTGATAATTTGTCGCCGAAATAAGCTCCTGAAAGAACTGCACCAGCAACAAGCGGAAGTGGTAATCCAAGTCCCTCACCAATTGCCATCATAGCAATACCTGCTGTTCCAACTGTTCCCCATGATGTTCCTGTCGCAATAGAAGTTATCGAACAAATAATTAATGTTGCTAATAGGAATATGCTAGGGTGAATAAACTCTAATCCATAATAGATTAATGTTGGTACTACGCCACCAGCAATCCAAGTTCCAATTAAAGCACCTACTGCAACTAAAATGAGTATTGCTTCTAATCCGTTAGAAATCCCTTTCGTAATTGCATCTTGCAATTCTTGATAACGAAATCCTAATCTTAATCCAAGCGCAATTACTAAAAACCATGAAATAAATAGCGCTAATTGAATTGGGAGATCAAAAATCGTTTGGAAGGAAAAGACAACAGCAAGAAATAGTAATAAAAGAACTATGATTTCTAGCATCGATGGTAATCTTACACTTTTCATTTTTTTCTCTCCTTACAAGTCGATAACATGACGTATGTCGTCTTACGTGTATGTAATATACAATTAGCGAAGACAAAACAAAATTTTCATATTATTTCGATTTATTTTTCCAGTATAATATATGGACACCTTTTCTATTGTAAAAGTAGATGCTACTTTTCGCAATGGAAAATATAAAAAATGTTACATTTTTTATATATAACAATCAAAGAGTAACTTTTTTTAATATTTGCTACCATAAAACTTTTTACTATTATGCTCACCGTTTTAAGGACAATCATTATTCCCCACATAAAAAAGCACACATCATTCAAATGATGCGTGCTCCACTTTTATTTATACATATCTTGTATTTCTTCTTTATTTTTAAGGATTTCCACAAAATTATCGCTACAACCTTTCGGAAATAACACGCCAAGTCCATATGAATGCTCAAACTGAAAATGAGGATACTTCGCTTTGACCTCATCCCAAAATTTATACACACCGAAGTTTCGATCTTTCACTTCAATATCGTGAAATAGCACGATACCGTTATTCGCAAGTTTCGGTAACCATGTTTTATAATCATGAGAAACTGCTTCATACGTATGATAGCCATCAATATGCAACAAATTTATCGTCCCATCTTGAAATTGATCAACGGCCTCATCAAAGGTAGATCGAATCAAATTACCTATATTTGGATAACTCATTTTCACCACTTTATCTACAATTTGGAAAACACCTTCTCCATATGGACCTGTATGCCCGTCTCCTGTCCAAGTATCTACAGCAAAACATTTTGTAGCTAATCCCTCATCTTTTACCCCTTGGCAAAAACTGAAAAAAGAAGCTCCTAGATGTGTCCCTAACTCAACTAATATTTCTGGCTTTTCAAATCTTACTAAATCATAAGCAAAGTTTAAGTGTCCTATCCACGCCGAATTCATACGAATATATGGACTATATTGATCAAATTCAAATGTTGGTTTATGAGTAACCCAGCTCATCACATTTCTCCTTCTACACATATTTTTAACAAAACAAATTACTCTTATCTTTATTTTTTTATCCCCTTGATTATGATTTAATTTTATAATTTCATCTCGCTTTATTTCACATACTCACTTGTATCGTAAACATAACTGGTACTACTAAAATCCCCACCTTACAACACAGAAATTTCAGTTTATTTTTTATTCATTTCGTGATATATTGCATATTGCATCCAATATTTTTTTGAAAGGAGGACTATATACATTATGGATCCAAATCGTTTAAAAGGAATCATTATGGTTGTAATTGGTGCTTGTTTATGGGGATTGTCCGGAACAGCTGCACAACAACTTTTTCAATATGAACATGTTTCTACTGAATGGTTAGTTACAATCCGATTGCTTATATCAGGCGTTATCTTGCTCATTATTTCATCGTTCGGAACGAGAAAAAAAGAAATATTCGGCATATGGAAACAAAAATCTGATGCTATTAAAATGATTTTGTTTGGCCTATTCGGTATGCTTGCTGTACAGTACACGTACTTCGCTTCTATAAAAGAAGGAAATGCTGCCGTCGCAACATTATTGCAATATTTAGCTCCTATATTTATTACTGTATACTTACTTTTCAAATGGAACGTCCGGCCATCAAAAATTGATTTTATTTCAATTGCCCTTTCATTAATAGGCACTTTTCTCTTACTAACAAACGGGTCCGTTCATAACTTAGCTGTTTCTACACCAGCTATTATTTGGGGTATTTTATCTGGATTATCTCTTGCTTTTTATAGTTTATATTCAAAGGGATTACTAGAAAGATGGTCTTCCTCTGTTATCGTTGGATGGGGCATGATTATTGGGGGTATTGGTGTAACGATTGTACAATTTATTTCTACGAAAGAATTCATTTTATTATCAACTATGAAATATGTAAAACTAAGTACCCTACCGCTCATCACATTTGTCGTCATTTTCGGGACACTTATAGCATTTTATTTATACTTAGACAGCATACGATACCTTACTCCGAAAGAAACAACATTATTTGGTTGTACAGAACCACTCGCAGCTATTATTTCTTCTGTACTTATATTGCACGTACCGTTTCAACCTCTTCAGTTATTAGGCGCTTTTTGTGTCATTGTAATGGTGCTCATCTTAAGTCAGAAACCGGATGAAGGGAAACCAAAATTAAATCTTGTTCATGAGAAGAAGGAAAATATACAATGAAAGGATTGAATTCACTATGCCTGTCCCTCAAAATTATAAAAAACAAGGAAGAGTTTCGGCAAAATCACTCGTTTTAAATCAACTACAAGATTGGATTATTGAAGGTATACTGCAACCTGATGAAAAGATTAATGATGGGGAATTGGCTGAAGCACTAGGAGTAAGCAGAACACCTGTAAGAGAAGCACTTCAAATATTAGAGCTTTCTGGATTAGTGGAAATGGTACCTGGGCAAAAAACAAAAATTGCTCCTATTAAGTTAGACGACATTCCGATCATTTATGAAACGATGGCTGGTCTTCACTCTATTATAGGAAAGCAAGCACTTCAAAACATTACAGACGCTGATTTAAAACTACTTTCTGAAATAAATGATGATTTTCAGCGCTCTATAGAGAAGAAAAACGCAAAACAAGCGTTACAACTAGATATACAATTTCACAATACAATTTCTTCTATTGCCAAAAACCAATATATTGAACCATTTCTAGAAAATATGCAACTTCACGTTTTACGTCTTGAATACTTGTTTTTCCAAAACTTTGTTCCAGCAAGTCAATCTATTGAAGAACATCACTCTATCATTCAAGCACTGCAAAAACAGGACGAAAAACAAATGGAACAAATGATGTCTCAAAACTGGCTCCGTCCAATGAAAGAGATACAGAAAATAATTTCTATGAAATAAGAATAGAGCTGGTTACACAAAATCGTAACCAGCTCACCTTTTACTAATCTATATAGTTATGCCTGAATATCTGCATATTCTTCCATATCTTCGTACTCTTTTTCCAATTCCTCTAAAGACAGCTCGTATAATTGTCGGTCGCGAATCTTAAACACACCTGCTCCAATTAACTCATCAATTAAATGCCTCTTACGATTTTCAACAGCAAAACGGAGTTGACTACTCATCTTTTAAAAAACTCCTTTCTACGATCATTGAAAATGATAATCTTTATCAATTACCACTTCTGATTATAAAAGATGACTCTTTATAAGTAAAGTAATTTCATGAAATATTTACCTTACAAAGTATTTGTGGCCACATTATATATATGTATGCCCCGCGAAAAATGTTATGACACTTTTTCTTATCCTTTTTCTTTCATACTTTGCAAGTTGTCTCACTATGATTAAATTCACCATCTATTTCTACTTGAATGGTGACATGTTCTACATGAAACTTCTCCTTCAATACATCCGTAGCCTCTTTTAATACACTTTGCGTTTCATTACCTTTAATAATCAGATGGCAAGTTAATACTTGAAAATCAGATGTGACAGACCATATGTGCAAATCATGAACTTCTTTTACAATCGTAATATTTAATAATGTATTTTTTACCTCTTCAACATTTATGTGCTGTGGTGCACCTTCCATTAATATATGGACTGTATCACGTGTTACACGCCATCCACTAACAATGACTAAAATAGACACAAGAATACTAGCAATCGCATCTGCAGCAGTCCATCCGAAAAATTTAATACATAGCGCTGCAATAATCGCTCCGACTGATCCTAATAAATCGCCTAATACGTGTAGGAAAGCACTCCTTAAATTCAAATTACCTTTCACATCTCCGCCTCTCATTAATATCCAAGCTGATAAAATATTAATAAGCAGACCAAGTACAGCAATAATGAGCATCCCATTACTAGCAATCTCAACTGGTTCTTTAAAACGGCGAATCGCTTCAATAAAAATGTATACTGAAATGACAATAAGAACGACACCGTTACATAATGCCGCTAACATTTCGACTCGCTTATACCCGTATGTTTTCGCAGCTGTTGCTGTTTTTTCTCCAAGCTTAAACGCAAGTAAACTTAAAGCTAAAGATACCGCATCACTTAACATATGCCCCGCGTCAGATAGTAGTGCTAAACTGTTTGTTACAAATCCGCCAATTACTTCAGCAATCATAAAACTTGTTGTTAGTACGAAAGCAATTAGTAACGCCTTTTTATTGTTAGAATGACCGTGATCATGTGAATGTCCCATACGAATGCTCCTTTAAGTGCAATATCTGTATGTTAGTATGAAACAAACTCCCCCTCTTTATCCCATATTAGCTGCCGTTAAACGCCCACTTCCTCTATATACACACTTCGCTACTTTTTAAACAATCCCTTTTTCTCAAATAAAAACAAGACTACTTCTTTTTTATTTTCATATTGTTTACTAATGACAGATTTTTTAAGGAGGTTACGAAAATGAAACGGTTATTTCTCTGTATGGAGCGTGAACTTGTTGTAGTGAAAGAACAATATGGTAACTATGAAGCAACGTATCACTTACAAAATATGCAACCTACCTGTATCGCCGTTGATCCATTCCAACAAAACCGTGTATATTGCGGAACATTTGGACGAGGTCTCTGGTTAAGTGACGATAGCGGAGAGTCCTGGAGACCAATTGGAGATTCTTATCGTTACTTTGATTTTCCAAAAGAAGATGGTATTTTACATTCTTCGATCACTTCCATTACGATAAGCCCTAATGAACAAGTTAACGGCTATGGCGTCGTTTATGTCGGCACAGAACCGAGCGCTTTATTCCGCTCAGAAAATGGCGGTGAAACGTGGATGGAACTGAAAAATATGAAATCATTATTATCTTCTTATACGTGGGCTTTCCCGCCTAGACCTTTTACTCATCACGTACGGTGGATTACAGTGGATCCACAGAATCCGAATACAATCCATGTTTCAATTGAAGCTGGTGCTGTTATTCAAAGTAACGATAAAGGCCATACATGGATTGATAAAAAATTCGGTGCTCCTATCGATGCTCATCAATTACTTATGCACCCTGAAGCCCCAAATCGCCTTTATGCATCATGTGGTGACGGCTTTATGGGCGGACCTGATCGCGCGTATCTTGAAAGCTATAACAGTGGAAACAGCTGGATTTCATGTAGTGACGGACTTGAACATCATTATTTATACAGCATGGCTATCGATCCAGCTAATTGCGATACGCTTCTCGTTTCTGCTGCACCGAGTGCTGATCTCGCTCATCACCGTATTCCTTATGAATCTTATATATATCGTAAAACGAAAGATACTCCTTTCAAGCAAGTACAACAAGGACTACCCTCTGCCATTGGTACAGTCATTTCGATGTTTGCGACAAATCCAGCAGAACCACATACATTTTACACTTTAAATAACAACGGTGTGTTTCAATCCAATGATAGCGGTGAATCGTGGGAACAACTAAACATCCCGTGGAAAGATGAGTATAAAACGCAGCATCCGCATGCTTTACTTGTTACTACTCCTTAACGAAAAAAGACTGCCTAATGTTTTTAGGCAGTTTCTCTTTTATTTCTTTAAATCAATAACGATATCATCTAAAACAATATCTTTCTTTTTCGCTTCTTTATTCGGCACTTCAATTTTCTTCTCAATTCCATTAATAAATTCCACTCCACCATGATTTTCAGGTGTATGAACTCGCAAGTGTACACGAGGTGTAACGATAAGCTTTGTTGCATTTTCGTTTAACTTTTGGAATGTAGCACTCCAGCTACTTTTATGTGGCTCTGCTACTGTACTACTTCCGCCATTTCCTTCACCAGCATAATGATTTCCTAAATCATCTTTTATTTCTAACTCAACATCCGCACTATCCCATATACTTCTTAATGCCTTAGATTCTTCCTGATTGAAAAAAACGATAAATGACATCGGGGTTACTTCCATTTTGTCTATATTTACTTTTATTAATTCATTTTCAGAAACCTTATTAACTTTTACTTCCTTACTATCCATTGCTTTTAAACTAAGCGCGAAATTCCAGTTCCCCTTTATTACATTACCTTCATAATCCAACTCAATTGCCTCTATATCCCACCAAACATTTGCAACATCTAATCTTTCACTACCATGACCACTCATCGTAGTCATACCTACATATTTCCCCTCTCCAACTTTTGTAACGTTCGAACTACCTCCTCCGCCATCAAAGCCCATAACTTGCGGACTTCCAAATGGGAACGGTTTCTCTCCTAAATCTTTTTCGCTCTCAATAGAATATGTGATTGTAATAGTTCTACCATCGAACACAGCATCATTAATTGTAACCTTAACCCCATTACTCTCTCTCGTCATATTCAACTCAGTCGAAAACTCTTTATAATTTTCATATAACCCTGTTCTACCATTATCTAAAAATCGGAATATGTCCCCTACTATTGGTAATCCTCCAGCGTATGTCGGAAATCCGATGCCAAGCATGGCAACCGATACGCCGACTAAAATAGATGCAGCAGCGACGCCTTTTTTCCAACTTCTCATCTTTTTCTTCGTACGTATCGATTGTTTTACATTACGCTTTACTTTTTCTTTTTCAATTTCAGAAGTCTCAATTTCCTTAAGTTCTTTTTCATCTATATCAATATCATTTAATAATTCATAAATGTCTTTCATATTGCACTACCTCCAAAATTAATATTCGTAGCATTTTGTTGTAGTTTCTTTTTTCCCCGGTACACCCGGTTATCTATGGCTGCTCGGGTTAATCCTAACTTGTCACCTATTTCCTCTGTTTTCATACCGAGTAGATATTTCATAATGAACACTTTTTGATCTAACGGTTCTAATTGATTAATAAGCTTCAATAATTCTTCTCTATCTTCCATAACGATTAATTCATCTTCAGCTGATTTTTCCGTACTGATATGAAACTCATCTGAAATAATTTCTACTTTTTTAGTCGCTTTTCGGTAATAATCAATTGCCTTAAATTTCGCGATTGCTGCAATCCACTTTTTAAAATCATTCGGCTCTCCATGAAATTTATTTGCGTTATTCCAAATGGAAAGAAATATATCGTTTACACATTCCTCTATCAATCCATCATTTTGAATTGGAAGAAGAACTTTATGTGTTATCCCCTTTATGAGTGGTAAGTATGTATCGACAACAAATTCTAGCGCATCTTCTTTTTGCCGTTGTAATCTTTTTATAAAATTTTTCTCATTTGATTTCATGTAGCGATTCCCCTTATTTTTTTGTAAAAGCTTTTACACCCTATATAACGTCTTACAAAAAATTTTCTCTCATCTTTTTTATTTTTTGTATGTTATGGAATAATTCCCCTTAGACATTGTCTCACATAACTAAGTATTACAAGAAAATTTTCTCAAGTCTGCCCTTCAATTCATGTAGTACACTATTTATATAGTTACTCTTTAACCTGATGTATATTTTATTTCATTAATCTACTTTTCAACATTTTAAATTAGGAGATGAGATGTGTATGTGTGGAATTACAGGTTGGGTAGACTGGAAAGAAAACCTTTCAAATCAACATGTTATTTTAGAAAAGATGGCAAATAGTATTGGGCACCGTGGTCCTGATGCTGAAGGATTTTGGTTTTCACCTCGTGCGGCCTTTGCACACCGACGTTTAATTGTTATTGATCCAGAAGGCGGGACGCAGCCGAAGACATTTCGTGCTGGTGATTATACGTATGCTCTTACTTATAATGGAGAAATTTATAATTTCCGTGAACTGAGAGAACAACTAAGGAAATGTGGTCATGCATTTGAAACGCATTCAGATACAGAAGTGTTACTACATGCTTATTTAGAATGGAAAGAAGATTGCGTACAACATTTAAACGGAATTTTCGCTTTCGCCTTATGGGATGATCAGAAGCAACAATTGTTTTTAGCACGTGATCATTTAGGCGTAAAACCACTCTTTTATACAGAAAGAAATGACAGCATTATTTTCGGATCTGAAATAAAAGCATTATTAGCTCATCCATCTGTCCCTGCTGAAATTGATGCGGACGGCCTAAACGAAATATTTGGATTGGGCTTATTTCGAACTCCAGGATGCGGCGTCTTTAAACATATTCAAGAAGTGCGTGCTGGACATTCTATAACGTTTACACGTGATAAAAAAGTAGTTACGAAGTATTGGAACTTAGAAAGTAAGATTCATACAGACTCAATCGAAGATACATCCTCGCATATTTTATCTATTTTACAAGATACAGTAAAAAGACAATTAATTGCCGATGTTCCTCTCGTCTGTATGTTATCAGGAGGATTAGATTCAAGCGGTATTACTGCACTAGCTGGGAAAGAATTTGCTGCTGAAAATAAAACACTTCATACGTATTCCGTTGACTTTGTAAATAGCGCAAAAGATTTCGAGCTGACATTTGCTCGCACTGGTTTAGACGCTCCGTGGGTAAAACGTGTTTCTGAACATGTAGGGACATCGCATCATGACATTATTGTGAATGCTGAAGAATTAGCAAATCACTTATTCGTTCCCCTTCGTGCAAAAGATTTACCGAGTGCCGGTGAAATGGAAACTTCACTATATTTACTATTTTGCGAAATGAAAAAAGATGCAACTGTAGCTTTATCTGGAGAATCTGCTGATGAAGTATTCGGCGGGTATCCTTGGTTTCACCAAGAAGAATTACTATATGTAGATAAGTTTCCGTGGCTAACAAATTGGAAAAATACATCCCCTCTTCTACTAAATGAAGTGAATAACCAATGTAACTTAGAAAACTATATTGATACACGATTCCAAGAAGCGATACTTGAAGTACCTATTCTTAAAGGCGAGAGTAAAAAATCCGCGAAACAACGTCAAATGTTTTATTTATTTTTAACGAGATTTCTCCCGTTCTTACTTGACCGTAAAGACCGTATGAGTATGGCTGTAGGATTTGAAGTTCGCGTACCGTTTTGCGATTATCGATTAGTGGAATATTTATGGAACGTTCCTTTCAACATAAAAAGCATTGATAATATTGAAAAAGGCATTTTACGTAGAGCACTGAAGCCTGCTTTGCCTGACGATGTACGCAATAGAAGAAAAAGTGCTTACCCAACTTCACAAGACCCACATTATTTACAAACAATCCGTCATTTGTCACTCGACATGTGCAGTAATAAAAACAATCCTATTTTCTCACTTATTAATCATTCCACATTACTTTCGATTGCCGATGGAAGCAATAAAGAAATTAATAATTTTGAAGCAAGAAGTGCTATGGAATACATGCTTCAAGTAAATGAATGGTTAAAAACATATCACATCCATATTGCTTAACAAAAAGGAGTTCAAGGATAAAAAACCTTGAACTCCTTTCATATCAATTAGCGCATCGTTTATTTTCAGTATCAATGGACCATCCAATAATTGTGGCACAATCTCTACCTTTCCACTGTAGTACATTTGTTAATACTGGCTCAATCTGCAAGCTATTTCCGTCGTGCAATATTTCTACTAAAGATTGATCATCATCAAACTTTCGTTTATCACATTCTAAAATACCGTCCGTTGCCATTACGATGTGATTCATTCCTTTTTCTAATCCTCTTACACCTGACGTAAAGCAAGGTGTATTTGCTGCGAAAATATTTTTCCTACCAATATATTCGTAATTCTTCCGTTTATTTAATCGCCCTTTACCATTCTTCGTTTTCTCAGAATGGAATAAATATGCGAAGCAATCACCAACTGATAGCCAGTATAAAAATTCGCCTTTTCGCAAACAAATTAAACATGCAAGTTCCTCATCATCTTGATCACATTTTTCAATAAACAACTCATCTGTAAATAATGCTAATAAGTACATATGTGTATGATGAAAAGCTAAATGTATCGGGTAGGAAAATAACTCTTTTAGTTTTTCTTTTCTTTCTGAAATTGCTTCTATTATATAATCAATATTTTTTGTTTTGTGGTGTGTATCAAAAATCATAACAAATTCAAATTGTAATTCAGGATCCCACCAAGCAAGCACCGCATCTCCTCTTTCATATGCATCACTTTCTTGATTTCCACCATATACGCCGACTGAAAGAGGACCACATTTTTCAACATGTATTTCATCTACATACATCTGTTCATGACTCATCCATTTGAATGTATTCACAGCTATCATCCTCTCTCTTGCTAAATGTATACCTTTACACATAGATTACCTTATATTTCAATAAAAATAAACTTTTCCAACATTTTTTATCCAAATAAAAGGATTTTATTTCTAATCTAACGAATATATCTTATTATACGATATAAAAAATAGGGGGATTCATCATTATGAAAGACATCAATCAACATTGGGAGAGCATTTATTATCACTTACGATATGAGTATGAAGACAACATTTCTCACCAAGCCATTCGTATTTTACAACTCGTCTCTCGTGAGAAAGATATAACAATTGGAACAGTCGCTACTGAGCTTACTCTCTCTCATAACACAGCGTCTGAACACGTAAAGCGTCTTATTCAAAAAGGATTTATTATGAAAGAAAGAAACAAACAAGATGAAAGGGTTGTGAACCTTACATTAACGAAAGAAGGCATTGAAGGATTAGAAAAGCATACTTTACTAGATAAAGAAAAGATAAAAATATTAGAATCTCAGTTATCAAAAGAAGAACAACAATTAATCGAAAAAGCCTTTTCGTTATTAGCGAAGGAGGCAAAATATGCATTTCCTCGTTAAAGTACTCGTTTCAGCACTTATTATCGGCGTTATTACTGAAGTCGCTAAACATTATAGTACGATAGGCGGCTTTATTGCTGCTCTTCCTCTCGTTAGTTTACTGAGCCTATTTTGGATTTCTTTCGAAGGTGGGAACAAACAAGAATTAAGTCAATTTGCTATAGGCGTATTATATGGATTTCCTGCATCCGCACTACTATTATTTATCGTCTATATCGGTTTGAAAAATTCGTTTTCACTTAGTACATCTGTCCTATTCGGTATAGGAATTTGGTGCATTATTTTTGCTTGTCAAAAACTATTTCAAGCTTAGTTAGGAGGGTTTATTATTTATAAACTTGTAGAGGTATTGGGGCAAACTATAGAAGTATATATAAAAGGGAGTAGTAAACAAACGGTAGTCATTCAAACCGGAATGACTTGCTCATTTTATGATTGGCTCCCTATTATAGAAAAGCTTTCACAACATTTTACAGTCGTTTCCTACCATCGCCCAGGCTACGGAAAAAGTGAACTAGGGAATCATTCACGTACTACAAAACAAGCAACAAAAGAACTTCATACGTTACTACAAAAACTGGATATTCACGAGCCAATCATTCTAATCGGTCATTCCTACGGAGGGTTATGTGCACAACATTTTGCGATGCTACATGAAGATAAGATACAAGCACTTATTTTAGTTGATTCTACTTCTATGAACTTACACCGATTAGATGAACTTCATTTACCAATTTCTGATCAAACGGATTCGGATGATATGTGGCTTCAAAAATATAATACATACTCCAAAATGGATGTAGACATGCTTTCTAATGAGCTAAAACCTATACTAGCCAATCAATCAAGACAGTACATTGAATTTTCTACCTCTCCTTCATTATATAAAGCGACAGCTTCTGAACTATCGGAATGGAAAAACTGTGCTCTTTCACTAAAAGAGCTATATAAAACATTAGAAATACCATTAATCGTTATTGGTAGAGACCCTCAATATTCTATTACTCAGTTGACTGAAAGCGGCATGCCAAAAGAGGAAGCGACACAACTTGAATCAATGTGGCAAGAACTGATTCATGAACAATTACAACTTTCAATACATAGCCAATATATACTTGCCGAACGTGCTGGTCACGGAATCGAAATTGATCGACCAGATATTATTATTGAGTCAATCCAATCTCTATAAATAAAAAAAGGAAGCAACTAAAGCTGCTTCCTTACTTATCTATTCATAATCTTCTTCATCATCGATTTCTTCGTAATACGAATTCCCATTACTTACATATATAGGGCCATTCGCAACGTCAATACGTAATACCCATGCCCATGGCACAGCTAAACGCTTATGTATTGCTCGCCAAAAGCTCATTGATTTTCTTTCGTACTCCTGGAACTCCTGAAGTAACTCTTTGTAGGAGGAACCGTCTAACTGAATATTTGCTTCTAGCAAACGAGAATGGGCATAGTACTGCAGCTCTAGTTCAGCAGCAATTTCCATTTCTTCTTCCGTTGCCATACCAATAATTGTTCCATCTGCTGGTGCAATTTCATATACGTTGTGAACTTCAATAAGCCCTTCTTTCTCTTTCTCAAACATGTAAACAGCCTCCTTTAACACATAATTTTTATGTTACAAAGTCATACTTCTACAATAACTTCTCTCTTTCCTCTTTTTTTGATAAACTTTTACAAATTATTTATCTCGCATTAACGGGCAGTAAGA
>NZ_BOQB01000191.1 GCF_018332475.1 Bacillus sanguinis
CATCTGAAACTGTTAAATTAAGATGTTTAATTTTCAAACTATCACCATCTTTCTTAATTTTCTAACATTTTATCATAAAATTAAAAAACACGCCTTTCACAGCGTGTTTTATTGCTTTACATACACTTCAACAACCGGATTATCTTTATAATCCGCATGTAATCGTAAATTCTCTTCACTTGTACTATAAATACTAGCTAATAACATAATCGTTAACACGTTAGGAGTTTTTGCATCGCTCCCGTATTTCCTTTCCAGCGCTTCCTTATATTCAAAATCCAAATCCCCTTGCACATATGTATACACTTCAAAACCGTCTTCTAAATTACAAACTACTGTATCAATAATATCTGCTCCTACTTGCTTCTTCATTTCCTCTCGCAACGCTTCAATAAATTCTTCCCACGGTACTTCATATGTCTGAAACTGATCTGTCGATTTCATTGCCTTTTCCTCCTTATATATCCTTCTCCTATATTTCCCCTTTCCTATAACAATTATGATAGATAGGGCATTCGTACAAGCCGCACTTGTCCCCTTTACATATCGTATTACTGTAATGGGGAAGGAGGAAAGAACATGCATAGACAAAAATGTTACGATACGTGCCAACGTTATTTCGGTAAGGTCGTTCGAATTGAAGATCGTGATGGTCGCATTCATTTAGGTAAAATAATTGATGTGACAAAAAGCTCTGTATGGATTGAACCAGTGCAACAGCGCTCATCTTTTGATACAGGATTTGGATACTATGACGCTTATGCAAACGGTGGCTGTGATCTTTGCGGCGGCATTAGCAGATGTGATAGCTGTGGATTTGGTTGTGGTGGTGGATTCAGCGGCTGCGGATGTGGCGGTCGTGGTTGCGGTAATTGCGGCGGCTGGGGAGGCGGCGGTTGTGGATGGGGCGTTGAACTCGGATTTGGTTTCATCTTCGGAATTACATTAGCTGCATTATTTTTCATTTAACATAGTAAAGAGTTGACTATCTTTAGCCAACTCTTTTTATTTATTTTTCACATATAAAAATACGATGACCTAAAATATGTTGGTACATAAGTCGTACATTTTCATGCTGTACCCACGCCTCATATAATTCATTTGGAATATGCGGGGATACATTCCATTCCGGCTCTTCTATATAGCCAGAGATCGTTTCTGCAATTGTACCACCGCCAGCAACGGTAATCCGCTTAAAGTTTGCTTTCTGAAATAATTGTACCCACTCACTCTCAGTTAATAATTCTTTCATCCCGTATAATTGAGCGATTTTTTCTTCCTCATTCTTATCAATGTGCCTATCAATAATCATTTCAATGACAACAAGCTTACCGTCTTTTTGTAGTACACGATAGCACTCCGAAATAACCCTTTCTTTCTCTGTAAAAGCAAGTATCGATTCTCCGAGTACAAACTCAAATGAATCATGCAAACAAGGTAATTGCTCTACATTTCCTTCAATTAATCGAATGTCTAACCCTTCAAATGACCATCTATCTTTCGCCTTTTGAACCATTATCTCATTCTTTTCAACCGCCGTTACTTTATAGCCACATTCTTTTGTCATATACGCCGCTGTTTTCCCCGTACCGCAACCTATCTCAAGGACATTCGCTCCATATTTAAAAGGTAGTTGTGCTAACAATTGTTTTGTTAACGTAAAACCTCCAGGATGAGCACTACCTATTCCGTAATAAGCTAGGAAATCGATGTAAGTATTTCGTTTCATGGGATTCTCCCTTTTTTATTTTATATATTCTGGGATGGAGGAAAAGTGCATAAAAAAAAGGGCGCATCGTGCGCCCTCTCTCTTACTTATCTTCAGAAATATATGCCCATTTGTAGCTGTAATCTCCACCAACTGGATGGTGAACAATACCTTTTACTTTTGCTCTTTGAATGATAGCATCACCACGTTGATATAATGGTGCAATTACAGCATCATCAAGTAACATTTTCTCCGCTTTCAGTAAGCTATCCCAACGCTCTTTCGTTTTCGTTAATAGCTCCCCTTTACCTTTTTGTACAATTTCATCATACTTAGGATTTGAATATCCTGTTTGGTTATGAGGACCATCTGTAACGAACATATCAATGAATGTCATTGGATCTAAGTAGTCAGGGCCCCAACCAGCGTAAGATAAATCATAATCTAAATCTGATTCTAATTTTAATTTTTGTTTAAACGGCTGGTTTTTCAAATTCACTGTTAAACCTGGTAAGTTTTTCTCAAGTTCTCCTTTTAAGAACTCCCCTACTTTTTTCGCATTATCGCTATCGTAGTTTAATAGCTCAATCGTTACTTGCTCTTTTCCAAGATCTTTTTTCGCTTTTTCCCAATGCTCTTTTGCTTTTTTCACATCTGTTTTTAAAATATCTCCGTTATCTTTACGGAAATCTTTTCCATCTGGACTCTTCGCAAATTCTTTTGGTACTAAGTAATCTGCTGGTGTAGAACCATCATTTAAAATTACATTTGTTAAGCCCTTTTTATCATAAGCCTTTGCAATCGCTAAACGTAAATCTTTGTTCTTTAATACTGTATCTTGCCCACCACGTTTTTGGTTTAAACGTAAGAAGAACGTTGATGGTGTTTTTTGTGTATAGAAGTCTGGATTTGATTTATATTTGTCAACCATTTCAGATGTCAGTCCAGCACGATCGATTTGTCCACTTTCATATAAGTTGACACGTGTACCGCTATCTTTTACTACGTTAAAGTTGATTTCTTCTAGCTTAACTGTTTTATTATCCCAGTATTGTGCATTTTTCTTTAGCTTCCAACTTTGTTCATGTTTCCAGTCTGTTAATGTAAACGGTCCGTTGTATAACGTTGTATCTGCTTCTAAACCGAATTTATCTCCTTTTTCTTTTACAAACTTTTCATTTAACGGATAGAATGTTCCGAATGAAGTTAACTCTACAAAGTAAGGAACTGGATTTTCTAATTCTACTTCTAATGTGTAGTCATCTACAGCTTTTACTCCTAACGTATCAAGCTCTGCTTTTCCTTCATTAATTGCTTTTGCATTCTTTAAATCAAACATAATGTACGCATATTCCGCTGCTGTATTTTTATCTACCGCACGCTTCCAAGCAAACACGAAATCCTTCGCTGTTACAGGGTCTCCATTTGACCATTTCGAATTTTTATTTAATGTGAATGTATATTTTTTACCATCTTCACTCTTTTTATATGATTCAGCAACCCCTGGTGCTGCTTTATTATCCTTATCAAGTCGATATAACCCTTCCATTACATTGTTTAA
>NZ_BOQB01000192.1 GCF_018332475.1 Bacillus sanguinis
GAAAAATAGGATTTATATTCCGAAAATTCATTCTTTTGACGAATCATTTTTAGAAATAAATTTACAACTCATTATTTCTTCAAAAATGCAATCCCAATTACAATCCCTATGACAATTCCGATTACTAAATTATTAGTAAAAAAACCTTGAAATACACCAATTACAACCCCTATACCGATACCTATTGCCAACGCATCATTTCTTTTATTATTATTAGCCAAAATTACATCTCCTCCCATCTTTTCTCCTTAAATAACATACATTTACTTGAATGTATTACTATATTCACTATCTCATTTGAACATTTCCAAAAAATGCACTTTTACTTCATATGTAATATTTTCCATTATCTGTGCAGACTCCTTTTATAATGAAAAATTTCAAGTAGCCATTAATTATTCATAGGTATTTTCTATAAGAAAGCTTCGTAATTTATTGAAGGAGGAACGAGTTAAATGCATCCTTATTGGAATCCAAATATAAATCAACAATATGTTTATTCCCCACCATCCTGTAAGGAATACGTTGCATTAAGATTAACAATATATGATGCAGCTTATCGCAAATCTTGAAAGCCAATTAGCGAAATTAATCTCATTAATTGAAGAAAATAATCATGTAATTAAATCAATGGAACAACAGCAAAACCAAGTTTGTGCGCCAGCTGGCGGTTCTGTTATTGTTTGTATATAATCTTATTCAAACAAAAAAACACACTTTGTATAATAAAGTGTGTTTTTTTGTTATCTTCTTTTTTGATGAAATCCTTGTGTAATGCGGTCTAATATAATCGCAATGACAACAATAGCTAGTCCGGCTTCAAATCCCATTCCGATATTAACTTGTGTTACAGAGCGGTATACATCAACCCCAAGACCTGGTGCTCCTACAAGAGATGCTGTTACTACCATAGATAAAGAAAGCATAATGCTTTGATTCACACCAGCCATGATTGTTCCAGTTGCGAGTGGTAATTGTACTTTAAATAATTTTTGTGATGCGGTTGAGCCAAATGCATTCGCTGCTTCAATTAAATCTTCTGGAACTTGTCTAATTCCTAAATCAGTAAAACGAATTGTCGGTGGCATTGCAAAGATTACTGATGCAATAATCCCGGGTACTACACCTACTCCGAAAAATGTAATCGCGGGAATAAGATATACGAAAGCCGGCATTGTTTGCATAAAATCTAACGTTGGTTTTAAAAATTTTGAGAAACGCTCATTTTGAGATGCTAATATCCCAATTGGAATTCCGACAATAATTGAAATAATAACGGAAGTAAGTACGAGTGATAATGTTTGCATCGTTTGTGCCCAGTAGTTAATATTTAAAATAAATAATAACCCGATCAGTGTAAAAATGACTAAAGATACTTTTCTCGTTGTGTACCAAATGAGGAAACAAAGGATGATAATCATCAATATGGCTGGTATTATTGTTAAAAAATTAGTGAGTAAATCAACAAATCCGCCGATAATATAAGAGAACCCTCGGAATAAGCCTTCAAAGTGCTCATATAAACTGGCAACAAATGAGTCGACCCATTCCCCTAACGGAATACGTGGTATACTATTCATCGTCTTTCACCTCTTCCTCAATATTACCTGCAAGAGCTTGAATGACACTTTCGCGTTTAATAATTCCTCTTAGCCTTTTCTTCTCATCAATTACGGGTAACGGATATTTCATCTCAGCCATTTTTGCATACGTTTCCTCAAGTAAAGTATCTAAATACACGTGCGGAATATCGTTAAGTAATAAATCAGCAATTGGCCACTGTTTTTGAACTGCTTTACTTGCATCATCCGCAGTTAATATACCTAAAAATTCATACTTTTTGTTTACAACATATACAGTAGAAACTCCGGCATTCCTCATAATTTGAAGTGCTACACGTGGTCCACGATCAATTAATAATGTCTCCGGTCGTTTTAATATAGATTCCGCTGTAATTACTTTTCCTAAATTCACATCCGCCACGAATTTCTCTACAAATTCATTGGCAGGGCTCATCATAATTTCTTCCGGTGTTCCAATTTGGACAATCTCTCCATCCTTCATTAACGCAATTCGATCACCAATTCGAAGGGCTTCATCTAAATCGTGTGTAATAAAAATAATCGTTTTCTCCATTTTGTCTTGTAATTCTAATAGCTCATCTTGCATTTCTTTTCGAATCAGTGGATCTAATGCACTAAATGACTCGTCCATTAACAATACATCTGGATTATTTGTTAATGCCCTTGCGATTCCAACGCGCTGCTGCATACCGCCACTAAGTTGACTTGGATAATTATCTTTATGATGATCGAGTCCTACTAATTTCAATGATTCTAATGCTTTTTTCTCACGTTCTTCTACTGGAACTCCTTGTATTTCTAATCCATATGCAACGTTTTGCAAAACGGTACGGTGAGGAAATAGAGCGAATTTCTGAAATACCATGCTCATTTTCGTTCTTCTTACTCTCCGTAATTCTTCCTTGCCCATCGTCGCGATATCTTCACCATCTATGTATATATGGCCCGCTGTCGGTTTAATTAATTGATTTAACATACGAACTAACGTAGATTTCCCGCTACCTGACAAACCCATAATAACGAAAATTTCTCCAGAGTATACTTCAAACGTTGCTTTTTTCACACCAACGTTCATTCCTGTCTCTTTCAAAATTTCCGATTTGCTTTTTCCTTCTTTTAATAAGGAAAGGGCTCTTTGCGGATGTTTCCCGAATACTTTTGTTACGTTTTCAACACGCACCTTTGTATTATCCATGTCACTACTCCTTTTCTACCCATCTATTCACATAGTGTTGCGATTTTACAAAGAAATATTACATAAAAATGACATTCATAAGAATTCTTTAAAATTCTCGTTTCCGTTCATAATAAGAATGCTTACTTATACATTTATTTAAAGAGGCAAACGTTTCTTAGGAGGTTTTCGATGCGAAAGAAAATTTGGTTTATATGCCTTGCATTATTTATTACTATGATTTTCACTTCATGTAATGCAACAAATGCAAATTCGAAAGGAAAAATTAAACTTGGTGTAACAAGTTGGAAAGAAAATATTGCAACAGCAAACATGTGGAAAGTTTTATTAGAACAAAAAGGCTATAAAGTTGAACTCATGTATTTAGAAAAAGCAGCGATTTGGACTGGTGTCGCTCGTGGTGATGTTGATGCTAATTTAGAAGTATGGCTACCCGTTACGGATAAACCGCTAAACGATCGTTATAAAGATGATATTGTTTTAAAATCAAAATGGTATGAAGGTACAGGGCTTGGCCTTGTCGTACCTTCTTATATGAAAAACATAAATAGTATTGAGGATTTAAATGCATATAAAGATGAACTAGATAACAAAATTGTCGGAATCGAACCTGGCAGCAGTCTAATGAATTTAACGAATAAAGCGATGAAGGAATATGATATTAAACTAAAACTTGTCCAATCTTCTGAAGCGGCGATGATGAGTGAATTAAAGAAAGCATATACGAAAAAGAAACCAATCGCTGTTACGCTTTGGAATCCACATTGGGGCTTTTCAGAATTTGACTTAAAATATTTAAAAGACCCTAAGAAAGTATATGGTGAAAAAGATGACATTTATTACTCTGTTCGTAAAGGTTTCGAAAAAGATCATCCAGATATTATAAAATACTTTGACAAATGGAAAATGAACGATGAACAACTTGGTACATTAATGGTCATGTTAAATAAAACGAAAGATCCAGAAGAAGCAGCACGCAAATGGATTGAAAAGAATCAAGCGCTAGTTGATGAATGGATAAAAGATTAATAAAACAGGCTAGAGGATTAACATATCCTCTAGCCTGTTTTATCTTATTTTTTCGTAACAACATCATCTACTATCCCATATGCCTTCGCTTCTTCTGCAGTCATAAAATAATCTCTTTCTGTATCATGTGCTACTCTTTCAATCGGTTGCCCTGTTTTTTCTGCAATCATTTTATTAATATCATGCTTTAACTTCAATATCCTTTTAGCTGTGATTTCAATTTCCGTTGCCTGACCTTGCGCACCACCAAGCGGTTGATGAATCATAATTTCACTGTTAGGGAGTGCAAACCGTTTTCCTTTTGCACCTGATAATAATAACAATGCACCAAATGATGCTGCAAATCCCATACATAGCGTTTGTACATCTGGTTTAATGAGATTCATCGTATCTAATATGGCAAAACCTGCTGTCGTTGAACCACCTGGGCTATTAATGTATAAATATATATCTTTCTCTGCATCTTCTGCTTCTAAAAATAATAATTGAGCTACGACACTACTCGCTACTTGATCATTTATTTCTGAACCGATAATAATAATACGATCTTTTAATAACCTTGAATATATATCATAGGAACGTTCTCCTAATTTCGTTTGTTCCACTACATATGGAATTGCATTCATTTTATATCCCTCCAATAATTGTTATGCAACACAAAGCATACAACTGTAGGAAGAAGGTTGTTTCACATTAAATAATAAGACTGGCTGTTTAGATGGTAACTTAGTAAAATCTATTGTTGGAAGCAGTTTCGTTAATAATTCCGGTCTCTCTTCTCGAATAGACGTTACTACAACTTCCATATCATCTGTGAATTCAACTATCTCTATCCCTTCTTCACTTACAGTTTTCAACCTATTTCTACTCCGAAACAAAGAAGCTTTTACTGCCCCTTCCGATACGGAACATACTTTAGCAATATCAGCGATACTATATTGAAAAACATCCTTTAATAATAAAATTGCGGATTGCTGTACATTTAATGAAGATAATACTTTCCCTACCATTTCATGCAAATCTGCAATTTTTTCATGTGGTTCTTCAAAAGTAATTTGGTCTCTTATTTTTTCATGAACTGATTTTGACTTTATTTGATCTAACCAACGATTTCTAGCTATTTTATATACGAGCGTCATACAAATATCTTTATTACTATATTTTTGAAGCACTTTACAAACTGTTTCTTGGGCAAGATCTTCGCCATCCCATTTATTTTTCGTTAAAAATGTACAGTACCTTTTCAGTTCTCCGTATTGCTCAATTAAAAAAGTTATATTTGAATGATTCATATCGATATGATTTTTCAAAATATGAGTTACTTTTGTGCACAAAATAACCACTCCTTTTCAGCGCTTACTTAATTAACGATTCAACAAATAAAAAAGTTACGGGGCATATAAAAAAATTATGTTTATGTTCAATAATTCGCGGTCATAAATATGTTATGTACAATTTTACGTGAGGAGGAACAAATTTGCCAAAATTAACAATTGAAGGTGCGGGAACTTTTGATGTAAAAGAAGGCACAAAGTTAGTATTAGCGATTGAAGATAACGGTGTAAACATTCTCCATCGCTGCGGCGGGAAAGCTCGGTGCACAACTTGTAGAGTAGAAATTATAGCGGGTGATTTTTGTGAAGCGAGTGCGAATGAAAAAAATGCGATAACAGAAAAAGGAATTGAAGATCATTTACGATTATCTTGTCAAATGCGTGTACATAAAGATATAGTAGTTCGTCCAGTACTTACAGTTGAAAGTTCAGGTCTTGATGCTGGACCACGTCCAGCGGAGTAAAGCGATGGATTTAAAACAACTCGCTGGTGAATATGCTGCAACCTTCGTAAAAGATGGAATGAAGATTGGTCTTGGTACAGGTTCTACCGCATATTGGACGATACAAAAATTAGGTGAGCGTGTAAAAGAAGGATTATCAATTCAAGCTGTCCCAACATCAAAGGAAACGGAAGCATTAGCACAGCAACTAAATATCCCGTTGATTTCGTTAAACGACGTACAAAGTCTTGATCTTACAATTGATGGAGCGGATGAAATTGATTCTAATTTACAGCTTATTAAAGGCGGCGGTGGTGCATTACTTCGCGAGAAAATTGTAGCCTCCTCCTCCAAACAACTTATCATTATCGCTGATGAATCAAAAGTTGTGACACGTTTAGGGACTTTTCCATTACCCGTTGAAATCATACCTTTTTCATCGAAACAAACCGAAAGTAAAATCCAATCTTTAGGATGTCAAACAACGTTACGCTTAAAGAATAATGAAACGTTTATAACCGATAATAATAACATGATTGTCGATTGTATATTCCCTAATCATATACCTACTCCTTCCGATTTACACAAACGATTAAAAATGATTACTGGTGTAGTTGAAACTGGATTGTTTGTTAATATGACTAGTAAGGCGATTATTGGAACAAAAAACGGGATACAGGAATTATCATGAATGCTGACTCTTACAGTCAGCTTTTTATATTTTCTCTTTATTACGTATCATTATGATATACTATGAAAACAAAAGCACATTACACTAGAAAGGGCTGAACAAATTGCACTCCAAACTCATAACAGAACTTACAGATTTAGAAACTGCCTTTCATATTCGAAAAGAAGTATTTGTAAAAGAACAAAATGTCCCTCTTGAAGATGAATTCGATACATTCGATGAAATCGGTGAGGAATGTAAACATATTTTAGTTTATTATAATGAGCTTCCTGTAGGTACAGGTCGTATACGATTTGTTGATGGCACTGGTAAATTAGAACGTATTTGTATTTTAAAAGACTATCGTAACTACGGTTTAGGAAAAGTAATTATTCAAGCGTTAGAAGAAATTGCTCGCAACAAAGATGCTACAAAAGTAAAACTACACGGTCAAACACAAGCTGAAGGATTTTATAAAAAACTAGGTTACCAAACTTCTTCTGATGTATTTATGGAAGATGGTATTCCACATATACTTATGACGAAAGTGTTATCATAATAAAAAAGGCAGTATATGAAACTACTTTATGTCTTCATATACTGCCCTTTTTTATTTATAGAAAAATGAATTCTCAAGATGTCCTTTTGCATCAAAGCCCATTATCTCTTAGTTCATACCAAGGTAAAGCTTACACTGTTTTCCATAATGATAAGGCGTAAATCCAGTTTGGATCCCCATTTCCTTTATAACTTTGGACTGCTTCATATACTTTTCCCTCGTGTAGAACTCTATCTCCCTTTTCATATGCTTTCTTTGCATCCCATTCTTCATATGAAACGCTTTCAGTTTTTGTAGTAATTATGAATATATCACTCTGTACAGATTCATTTCCAGCTACATCAACAGCTTTCACTACATATTTATAAGTAGTATTAGAGAGTAAATATTTATCCATATAAGAAGTCGTATTGGATGTTGCAATTTTTTCCATTGACCCTTTTGTTTCTCTATAAATATCGTAATGGTCTACACCAATATTATCGTCAGAAGGACTCCACATTAGATCCACACTTGACGCTGTCGTTCCCATACTATGTAATCCTTTTGGTTGTGTTGGTGCTTCTGTATCAGGAACCTCAACTGTTGTTTTCACTGTAAGCGTTGCACTTTCTTTCGATACATTTCCAGCTGCGTCAATTGCTTTTACAGTATAAGAGTATTCTGTACTTGGTTGTAATTTTTTATCAATAAAATGAGTTCCTGGTACTGTATCAATCATCTCTCCGTTACGGAAGATTTGATACCCTTTTACCCCTACATTATCCGTAGAAGCGTTCCATGCTAGTTCTATACTATTCGCTGTTACTTTTTGTGCCTGAATTCTATTTGGAATGCTTGGAGCTTCTGTGTCTGGTTTTACGTCATTGATGAGATTAACATCAATTACATTATAGAATGCATTTGCTGTATCAGCTACATCCCATACCGCTAAAATCACATGATATCCACTTCTATCAGTAGGTACATTAATTTTGTGAGTTAAATGATTTGAGGCTGCAGAGCCATCATGTTGTACAGTTCCAATTGGTTCTAAATCTGCTCTTGTGAGCGCTTTATTTGGATTCCATCCTTTTTTTGTAATATAGTAATGCCATTTGCTCGTTAAGTGAGGCGCTGTATACTTCCAAGTAAAAGTATTTTCCCCGCCTGTAATTGTATTTTTAAACCAACGATTTGCTGTTTGTTGATCTAAAATACCACCAAATTTACCACCTGCAGAAGCGATTTGACCATCAACTGGGCCAGTTTGCGGGAACCCTTTTGGAGCTTCCAAACTTTGTGGTTCATACATAACACTTCCGCAGTTTACATTTAGTGCACCATAAGTTGGACTACATAAAGCAGATCGGCTGCTCGGCTTTTCAACAAAACCGTGCGCATATGCGTTTTGAGGAATAAGTGTCGTGCCAATAATTCCAGCTGTTAATGCAACAGCTCCTAGACTTTTTTTGTTCATTTTCATGTTTTGTAGTTGTTTTAATAATCAATTATTCATGTTCCTGTCCCCTTTTTGTTATAATTTGTAGTGTAATGTGGGCTTCGATGTAAAAGAATAACAAGAGACAATCTTGTAACGATGTATGTGTGTGTTATGCATACACCGCAGTGAAAATATATTTCTTTTTATGTGAAACATTTCACTTAATGAATATATCATGACATAGAAATCACCAAAACATGTGCAGAAGTTGTGCAGAAACTGTGAAAGCATTACTAACAGGTAATACTATGGCCAGAATTTATAAAACACGATATTTTATCTTTCAGTGTAATTGATTCTCCTCTTCATATAACAAAAAAGTGTCTATATCATTTCATATAGACACCCTTCTCACGTATAATCT
>NZ_BOQB01000193.1 GCF_018332475.1 Bacillus sanguinis
TATCTTCTTTTTTGTCGTTCAGGCTAATGCAATATAAATATCCAATTGTACGTTGTTTGGGTCTAACGCTCTTTCATCATAAAGCTCAAAGTCTGTTGTAAAAGCACGTTTGTTTTCTTTTGACCATTTCCAAATATATTCCCAAGCTTCGCAAATGACTTCAGCAACTGGTCCCTTTCTCGTTGTAAATACCGCATACGTAGCGGCAGGTATTGTTAAAGTTGTCATATTTTCAGGCACGTCTTCTAATGAAGAAACAGGCATAGCAATTGTAAATTGATATGTACCAGTTTCATCTGATTCGTAATTGGAGTAAAAAGCGAATGTTTCTTTCGTTTGTTGATTTGGTATGCGATGCATCATTTGTTCTTGGAAGTATTGGTTCCAAAGCTCGGGAATTTTACCTTTAGTAGATGCCTCTATTTCATTTGTCGTCTTAATTGAAACACCGATTGCTTGGAAAGCTTCTTTTTTTACGATAATAGGTTCGTTTATCATGAAAAATTCCTCCTTTAAATTAGAACATTTGTTCTTGTTTAATATAACATATTTTTACATGTAACGGTTATTGTTTTTAGAAAATTTTAATCATAAACAACAAACTGAAATGACTAAAAATGGTAAAAATTCTATTGTATGTATGAATAGATTAAGGGATATGTTAAGCTTTTTATGTATCCTTAAACTGTTATATAGGCCTATACCATAAGGTGTTTTTATAGGTTTATATGAGTATCCGTTATATATATTATTTTTGATAAATTAAAATAGTAATATTCTATGAGATTTGTATTGTTGAAATAAGGGTTTCAATGATAGAAGTTCGTAGGACGGATTGTTGCGAGTGGATATATATTGCTATGTTTTCGTCTATTAGTAGACGAATAGCAAATATATAGAAAGGAGAAAAGGTGGAAAATATGAAAAAAGTGTTGAAATGTTTTAATATCGTAACAATGATTACGCTTCTTCTATCTATCATCTTGCCTTCACCTAGTGCTTTTGCTACAGAGATAAATAAAAAGAGCTGGGATGAGTTACAAGGGAATGATGTGAAGATTAAGGCAGAGCAAGTGAATGCTGAAATATATAGGGGAGAAGTAGCTGAGGGGGAGCACGTATTTCAATATACGATTGAAAATACGGGAGATACACCAATTCAAGAATTGGTGATAAAACAAAATAATGACAATGAAATTATGTTCCTTCCTCAATCTATGAAAGTAAACGGAGAGAAATTACCTGAAAATAAGGTAGCTGATTTCTATGTAGAGGAAAAAGATAAGGGAGGAAAGATTCTTTCTTCTAATCTTAAAATTCAAGGTTTAAAATCACATGAAAAAATGACTGTGTTAATAAAATCTAGCCGTGCACAGCATTTTAATAAAGAATACAAACAAAAGATTAGTGTGCAAAAAGATCAAGTGCAAATAGGAAACATGTCTGTAGATGTTAAAGAAATTCCTTCTGAAGACAAGGTAGAGGCGAATACTGATAATGAGGATGACAGTAGTAAGAAAGACATCGGGTCACCCGCGGACGCTAAAACTAAAGAAGTATCTGCAGAAGATAAAAATAAATCTACATCCAAAACAGAACTGGTAAAGCAAACAGTAGCTGAAGATGAGAAGCAACTAGAAAAAGAGAAAAAACAATCGCCTGTAGCGGCAAAGCAGAGTGATACAGAGGTACAAGCTACACCAGAGAATGCTTCAAAGGTTCAAATCCAAACAGGAGATAAGCAAGGGTTTGGAGATCCACTGTATTCTACAATTGCAGCTGGTGATTTAGTGCAGACTGGTAATGTGACGCTCGGTTTGAAAGATAATCATTATACGAGATTGAGTATGGGGAAGCAATCAAACAAAACAACAGTCAACGTTGATAATGATGTCACGACGTTTAATTCATCAACAGGAGCTTTTCCTAAAATCCCTACTGGAAGTAAAGTGAAAAAGGCGTATTTATTTTGGACAGCAGCTATGGGGACGCCAACTTCCGCATATAAAGAGTATAGGGTTAGCGATGAAGATGTAAGGCAGCCGGTTAAAATGAAGATGGGAAATAAAGAATATGCGGAAATAAGTGCTGATAGTATAAGAAAAGCGGATTATTTACCTTATATATCTAATTATTCGGGTAGTGGCGCTGGCTATGTTGCATTTGCTGATGTAACAAATGTAATTGCGAAGCAAGGTCTTTCTCAAACGGTGACAGTTGCAAATATACCACAAATTAAATTCGAAAATGGTGGTGGCTATTACTGGGGCAACTGGAATCTTATATTAGTGTATGAAAACTATAAAGAAACCGTAAAAGATATGAAGATTTGGGAAGGTTTAGTTGCTCAAAAAGATGCAGTTAATTGGACTGGAATTAACATTAATCATATCAATACTCCTAAAGAGGGTGCCTTTAAAGCGAAATTTAGTTATTTCTCCTCACAAGGTGATCCAGCTGAAGATAAAGGAATTTTAAAAGATGGGTATGCGTATGATTATGGGGAATATGATTTTGGTTATGGATATACAAAGTTAAAGAATATTGATGGGAAAGATGATGATGTTAACGATTCTACTATGACAGAAGTGCAAGTGGATGGCACTAACGAATTTGTTACAAAAAAATATCCAGGGTATAACCCAGATTGGACAAATTCATTTAGTACAGATATCCATACGTATCATCTTGAAGGACCGAGCCAAGTCAAAAATGATTTAACATCTGGAAATATACACTTTAAAGCAAAATATTCGACGGGTGATATTTATGTACTAAACAACGCCACATTCGTCACAGAACATAATGCACCAAATCTACAAGTTGATAAAAAGGCGTTAGATAGTGCCGGAAAAGAAATTAAGGAAGTTAAAGTTGGCGAAGAAATTACGTATCAAATTGAAGTGAAAAATGATACCAAGAACAATCAAGCACCGGTATCTAATGTAAAAGGTTTTGATAAATTAGATACTCGCTTGGAGTATATCCCGGGATCAATTCAATATATTAGTGGAAGCAATAAAGGACAAAAAACTGATGAAGCAAACGATGATGAAGCAGAGTTTGTAAATAATCAAATTGATTTCCGTATTGGTGAAGGAGCAAATGCTACAGACGGTGGTGTTTTACAGCCGGGTGAAAGTGCCGTTATTACATTTAAGGTGAAAGTGAAAGAATCTATACAATCAGATACAACAGTAAAAAATGTCGTTGCTGTAAAGGGACAAGATAGTGCCGAGATAGAGTATAAGAGTGAAGACGATGCAAATATTACGGTTACGACTCCAAAAGAAGTTCCAGGAGAAATAGAAGCGACAAAAATAGCTTCTAATAAAACGCCGAGTTTAGGTGATGAGGTAGAGTATCGCATTACGTTTAAAAACAAGGTAAAAGATGGACGTCTAGATGTATTGACGATTGAAGATGAATTACCGAGTAGTCTTGAGTTTGTGAAAGATAGTTTGAAAGCAGAAGGTGAAAAACCAGAGCCAGTAGAGCTGAAATTTGAAAATGGCAAAGTAATTGCAAAGTATCCAGAAATTATGGATATGGAAGAAAGAAGTATCGTCTTTAAAACGAAAGTAAAAGAAACTGCAAAAATTGGTGAAGAAATTGTTAACAAAGCAATTGTTAGTGATAAAACAAATCTACCAAAGGATCTAGAAGAAAAGATTACACCACAGCATAAGGCCGGCAAAATTGATGCAAAGAAAAAAGCAACAAATAAGAAGCCGAAGCTAGGAGAAGAAGTTGAATATCAAATTAGCTTCAAAAATACGGTGGAAAACGGAAAACTAGAGGCAGTTACAATAGAAGATGAAATTCCAGCGAACTTAGAATTTGTACAAGGCAGTGAGAGAGCTGAAGGTGCTGGACCAAAACCAGTAGAGTTAAAAGTAGAAAATGGTAAGGTAATCGCAAAATATCCAGAGATTACGGATACAAAAGAGCGAAGTATCATTTTTAAAGTGAAAGTAAAAGAAGAAGCAAAAGCAGGAGAAACAATTGTTAATAAAGCAATTGTGAGCGATCCGAATGGTCAGACTGAGCATCCAGAAGAAAAGATTACGCCAGGTTATAAAGACGGTAAAGTAACCATAGATAAAAGCGTAACGAATCAAACACCAAAACTAGGAGAAGAAGTGGAGTACCGCATTACATTTCATAATACGGTGGAAAACGGAAAGCTAGAAAAGGTAATGATAGAAGATACGTTGCCTGAAGGTGTTGAATACGTGAAAGATAGTTTGAAAGCAGAAGGTATAAAACCAGAGCCAGTAGAACTAAAAATGGAAAATGGCAAAGTAACTGCAAAATATCCAGAAATTACGGATATGGAACAAAGAAGTATTGTTTTTAAAGTGAAAGTAAAAGAGACGGCAAAAGTAGGAGAAGCAATTGTAAACAAAGCAGTTGCAAAGGATCCGAAACATGATCCGGCTGATGCAAAGGTTGTTATTACACCGCAAAGTAAAAAAGGTGAAATTGCTGCTACAAAGGTAGTTAATAATGAAAAGCCGAAGCTAGGCGAAGAAATCGAATATCGAATTAGTTTTCATAATACGGTAGAGAACGGAAAATTAGCAGAGGTGCGAGTAGAAGATACAATTCCAACAGGTCTTGAATATGTAGAAAATAGTATTAAGGCTGAAGGGGAAGCACCGGGTCCAGTAGAATTAACGGTTGAAGCAGGGGTAGTTAAAGCTAAGTATATCGATATTAAGGATACGAAAGAAAGAAGTATCGTCTTTAAAGTAAAGGTGAAGGAAGAAGCAAAAGTAGGTAAAGAGATTGTCAATAAAGCAATTGTTGATGATACGAAACATCCACCTATTGAGCCGGAGGAAAGAATTACTCCGCAATATAAAGATGGAATAATTGATTCGAAGAAGACAGTAGATAATCCATCACCAAAACTAGGAGAAGAAGTAGAATACCGAATTAGCTTTAAGAATACGGTAGAAAACGGAAAACTAGAAAAGGTAAAAATAGAGGATACAATCCCTAATGGTTTAGAGTATGTAAAAGGTAGTGAAAAAGCGGAAGGTGATAAACCAGCTCCAGTAAAGTTACATGTGAAAGATGGAAAAGTTATCGCTGAATACGAAAATATTACGGATACGAAAGAAAGAAGTATCGTCTTTAAAGTAAAGGTGAAGGAAGAAGCGGAAGTAGGCAAGGAAATCATCAATAAGGCAATTGTTGATGATATGAAAGAGTCAAAAGAGCCAGAAGCAAAAATTACGCCATTACACAAAGATGGAAAAATGAAAGCAAAGAAAAGCGTAAATAATATATCACCGAAGTTAGGAGAAGAAGTAGAATACCGAATTAGCTTTAAAAATACGGTAGCGAACGGAAAACTAGCAGAAGTGAAGATAGAAGATACTTTACCAAATGGTCTAGAGTATGTAGAAAACAGTGTGAAAGCAGAAGGTGCCGGACCAAATCCAGTAGAGTTGAAAGTGGAAAACGGTAGGGTACTGGCGAAGTATCCAGAGATTGCGGATACAGAAGAAAGAAGTATCGTTTTTAAAGTGAAAGTAAAAGAAGAAGTAAAAGTTGGCGAAAAAATCGTCAATCAAGCAATTATTGATGATACAAAAAACAAACCAGAAACACCAAAAGCAGAAATTACTCCGCAGCATAAAGATGGAAAAGTTGAAGCAAAAAAAGTAGTAAATAACCCATCACCGAAGTTAGGAGAAGAAGTAGAATACCGAATCAGCTTTAAAAACACGGTAGAAAACGGAAAACTAGCAGAGGTGAAAATAGAAGATAATTTACCGAATGGATTAGAGTATGTGAAAGAAAGTGTGAAAGCAGAAGGATCTAAGCCAGAGCCGGTAGAACTGCAAGTGAAAGATGGAAAAGTAATTGCCAAATATCCAGAGATTACGGATACAGAAGAAAGAAGTATCGTCTTTAAAGCGAAAGTAAAAGAAGACTTCAAAGTTGGTGAAGGTATTGTCAATAAAGTGGTTGTTGATGATACGAAAGATCCAATAACCTCAGAAGTAACGATTACGCCAGAATATAAAGACGGTAAGCTGAAAGCAGAGAAGGTTGTAAACAATAAAAAGCCGAAGTTAGGGGAAGAAGTAGAGTACCGAATTAGTTTTAAAAATACGGTAGAAAACGGGAAGCTAACTGAGGTTAAAGTAGAAGATGAAATTCCAGCTGGATTAGAGTATGTGGAGAACAGTGTGAAAGCAGAAGGTTCTAAACCGGGTCCAGTAGAACTGAAAGTGGAAAACGGCAAGGTACTGGCAAAGTATCCAGCAATTACAGATACAAAAGAAAGAAGCATTGCCTTTAAAGTGAAGGTAAAAGAAGAAGCAGAAATAGGTAAGGAAATTGTCAATAAGGCAATCGTAGTAGATACAACACATGAGCCAGAAAAGCCTCATGTGGCAATTACGCCACAATATAAAGACGGCAAGATTGTTGCCCAGAAAGTGGCGAATAATCATAAACCGAAACTAGGAGAAGAAGTAGAATACCGAATTAGTTTTAAAAACACGGTAGAAAACGGAAAACTAGCAGAGGTAAATATAAAGGATACATTACCGAATGGTTTAGAGTATGTAGAAGGTAGCATCACGGCAGAAGGTTCTAAACCGCAACCAGTAGAGCTACAGGTGAAAAATAATAAGGTAATGGCAAAATATCCAGCAATTACAGATACAGAGGAAAGAAGCATTGTCTTTAAAGCGAAGGTAAAAGAAAGCGTAAAAGCGGGAGAAGAAATTGTAAATGAAGCGATTGTGGATGATACAAAGAATCTGCCAGAAGAACCTTACGTACCGATTACACCGCAATATAAAGATGGAAAAATTGAGGCGAGAAAAGAAGTAAGTAATCATGAACCGAAGCTAGGCGAGGAAATCGAATATCGAATTACTTTTAATAATACGGTGAAGGATGGAAAGCTAGCAGAGGTGAAGATAGAGGATGAAATTCCAGCTGGATTAGAGTTTGTACAAGGAAGCGAAAAGGCTGAAGGTGAAGAGCCAAAACCAGTAGAGTTGAAAGTAGAAAATGGCAAGGTAACGGCAAAGTATTCAGAGATTATGGATACGAAAGAAAGAAGTATTGTCTTTAAAGTGAAGGTGAAAGATTCAGTTGCAATAGGCAAGGGTATTACAAATAAAGCGATTATTCATGTGGATGATCCGAACCATCCTATAACTGAACCGACAGCTAAAATTACACCGCAATATAAAGATGGTAAAATTACTGCTCATAAAAAAGTAAATAATCATAAACCGAAGCTAGGGGAAGAAATCGAATACCGCATTTCATTTAGTAATACGGTGAAAGATGGAAAGCTAGCCGAGGTGAAGATAGAAGATGAAATTCCGTCTGGTTTAGAATTTGTGAAGGATAGTCTAAAAGCAGAAGGGGATAAGCCTGGGCCAGTAGAGTTGAAAGAAGAATCTGGTAAGGTTATCGCGAAGTATGAAAATATTACTGACACGAAAGAAAGAAGTATTATTTTTAAAGTGAAGGTGAAAGATTCAGTTGAAGTGGACAAAGCAATTGTGAATAAAGCGATTGTGGAAGATACAATAAATCCACCAGAGCAACCGAATATCGCTATTCAGCCTCAATATAAAGATGGTGCATTACAAGCAGAAAAAACAGTAAGCAATCAGGAACCGAAGTTAGGAGAAGAAGTAGAATATCGAATTAGCTTTGAAAATACGATAGAGAACGGAAAACTAACTGAGGTAAAGGTAGAAGATGAAATTCCAGCCGGTTTAGAATACGTACAAGATAGTATAAAGTCTGATGGGCCGGAACCAAATCCAGTAGAACTTAAAGTTGAGAATGGAAAAGTAACAGCGAAGTATCCAGAAATTACGGATACGAAAAAAAGAAGCATCATCTTTAAAGTAAGAGTACAAGAAACGGTACAAGTAGGAAAAGAGATTGTAAACAAGGCGATTGTTGATGATAATAATCCGACGACTCCGCCAGTTGAGTCACTTATACCAATTACGCCACAATATAAAGATGGGAAACTAGAGGCAAGGAAAGAAGTAAGTAATCACGAACCGAAGCTAGGGGAAGAAATTGAATATCGAATTACTTTTAACGGCACAGTAGATGGCGGGAAGTTAGTTGATGTGAAAATTGAAGATGAAATTCGAGCCGGTTTAGAATATGTGAAAGATAGCTTGGAGGCTGTAGGTGATAAGCCTGTACCAACAGAGCTTAAAGTAGAGAATGGAAAAGTAACAGCAAAGTATCCAGAAATTATGGATACGAAAGAAAGAAGTATCATCTTTAAAGTGAAGGTAAAAGAAACAGTAAAAGTTGGAGAGGAAATAACAAATAAAGCGATTATTCATGTGGATGATCCGAACCATCCAGTTATAGAACCGACAGCGACAATAAAGCCAGAATATAAAGATGGTAAGTTAAAAGCAACGAAGACAGTAAGTAATAAAGAACCGAAGCTAGGAGAAGAAATCGAATACCGAATTAGCTTTGAAAATACGGTAGAGAACGGAAAATTAGCCGTGGTAAAGGTAGAAGATGAAATTCCAGCCGGTTTAGAATACGTGCAAGATAGTCTTAGATTTGAAGGCGTTGAGCCAAATCCAATAGAGTTAAAAATGGAGTTTGGAAAAGTAATTGCTACGTATTTAGACATTATGGATAGAGAAGAACGTAGTATTATTTTTAAAGTGAAGGTAAAAGAAACGGTTAAAATCGGTGAGGAAATTGTGAATAAAGCGATTGTGGAAGATACAAAAAACCGACCAGAAAAACCAGATGTTTCCATTAAGCCAGATTATAAAGCTGGTAAATTAGAAGCGAAAAAAGAAGTAAGCAATCAAAAACCGAAGCTAGGAGAAGAAGTTGAATACCGAATTAGTTTCAAAAATACGGTAGAAAACGGGAGAATAGCTGAAGTGAAAGTAGAAGATAAGTTGCCGGTCGGCTTAGAATACGTGAAAGGTAGCGTAAAGGCGGAAGGTGCATTAGAAGTAAAAGAGGAAAATGGAAAAGTAACTGCGAAGTATGAAAATATTATAGATACAAAAGAAAGAAGTATCATTTTTAAAGTCAAAGTAAAAGAAAAAGTCGGTAAGGAAATTGTGAATAAAGCGATTGTAGATGATGCAGAAAACCAACCTCTTGAACCGACAATTTCAATTATTCCGGAAGAACAAGAGAAACCGGAAGATCCGAAAGAACCAGAGGTGAAACCGGAAGATCCGAAGAAACCAGAGGTGAAATCGGAAGACCCGAAAGAACCAGAGGTGAAACCAGAAGATCCGAAAGAACCAGAGGTGAAACCAGAAGATCCGAAAGAACCAGAGGTAAAACCAGAAGATCCGAAGAAACCAGAGGTGAAACCGGAAGATCCGAAAGAACCAGAGGTGAAACCGGAAGATTCCAAAGAACCAGAGGTGAAACCGGAAGATCCGAAGAAACCAGAAGTAACGCTGGAGAAACCGGAAGTAAGATTGGAAAAATTAATTAAAGAGCCGCAAGTAAAAGTAGAAAGAGAATTACCGAAAACAGGGGCAGCGTCTCCATGGATGATGTCAGTTGGCGCGGGAATTTCATTCTTAGTTGGCGGAGTATTATTTGTATTAGGTAGAAGAAGAAAACAATAATTCTTTTTAGATGAAAAGCACAATGAGTTCGATTTTGTATCGGATTCATTGTGCTTTTGTTTTCTGACATAAAAAGAAAAGCTCCTTCCATGTGTGGAAGGAGCTTTATTTTTGTATATTAAAACATACTTGAGCTGTGCATCGGTTGAAGTTTTGCGTTTGGGTCGAAGTAAGCTTTCGCATTGTTTACTGCTGTGGGTGCTTCACCGAAGCCGCAAGCAATGAGTTTTACTTTTCCTTCATATGTACAAATGTCACCAGCCGCGTAAATGCCAGGAATATTTGTTTCCATTTTTGAGTTCACGAGAATGCTGTTTTTTTGTATATCTAAGCCCCAGTTTTTAATTGGACCAAGAGAAGAAACGAAGCCGTAGTTTACGATTACATCATCAACATCGATGATAATTTTTTCTTCCGTTTTTACGTGTTGAAGAACGACTTGTTCAATCTTGTCATCACCAATGAGTTCTACTGGAACGTATGGTGTGCTTACTTCTGCACGAGAGTTCATTAAGCTTTCTACGCTATGTTCATGCGCACGGAATTTATCACGGCGATGAACGATTGTAACTTTTTCAGCAATTGGCTCTAACATCATTGTCCAATCAACAGCTGAGTCGCCGCCACCAAATACTACGACGCGCTTACCAGCAAATTTATTCATATCATCAACGAAATAATGTAAGTTTTTCTTTTCATACTTTGCTGTACCTTCTAATTCTAAGCGGCGTGGTTGGAAAGCACCATTGCCAGCAGTAATAATAACTGATTTAGAATAGTGAGTTTGCTTATTCGTAACAAGTTTAAATATACCGTCAGCTTGTTTCTCAAGCGTATCGACAGCTTCTTCTAAACAAACGGTTGGGTCAAATTTCTTCATTTGCTCTTTTAAGTTATCAACTAATTCTTGTGCGCGCACTTTTGGAAATCCAGCTACATCATAAATGTATTTTTCAGGGTAGAGTGCGGATAATTGTCCTCCAAGTTGAGGTAAGCTTTCAATGATTTTTACACTTGCTTGTCTCATACCGCCATAAAATGCTGTGAACAGTCCTGTTGGACCACCACCAATAATTGTTATGTCGTAAACTTTTTGATTTTCTGCCACTTTCATTCCCCCTATAGATGGAATTTTGATATTGATTTCATATATTGTTCATATGTACACGAAAATCCTGCAAATGATGACACTTTCAAATAAATGATAGCATATTTGAGTTCATAATACTTCTGAAAACGACTGAATTGTGTGTAAGTTTTCGCATAGATGCGTTTTTAATTGTATAAAATATGGTGAAAGGAAAATACATGAAAAAAAGGCTGAAAAACCCTTGAAAACGCTATGTTATTTTAAAATATTGATAATTCTCCAGACGCTTGAATTCTGGAATAAAACCGACTAATATAGGGAAGTATTATGTTAAATTTCTATGACAAAATTCGTACGATTTTTTGACTGCGTTTTGTTATGATATAGAATGTGATAAATTCCACATTCTTGACAAATATAGTTTTTAGTACTTGGTATTATTTTTCATTACTATTATATAAAGAAAAGGGTTGTGATTTGGTGAAGACTCCAAAAATCGTAGTTTTAGGTGCAGGTTATGGCGGGATGATTACGACTGTTCGTCTGCAAAAAGCATTATCTGTAAATGAAGCTGAAATTACGTTAGTAAACAACAACAGCTATCACTACCAAGCGACTTGGTTACATGAGAGCGCAGCTGGTACATTACAAGATGAAAAAATTTGTCTAGATATTCAAGACGTTATTGATACAAATAAAGTAAACTTTGTACAAGACACAGTAGTAGAAATTAAAGCTGCTGAAAAACGCATTATCTTAAAAAATGGCGAGTTAGAGTATGACTACTTAGTAATCGGTCTTGGTTTCGAATCAGAAACATTCGGAATTACAGGACTAAAAGAGCATGCATTCTCAATCGCTAACATTAATGCAACTCGTGAAATTCGTGAGCATATGGAAGCTAGTTTCGCTAAATATGCAACTGAACAACGCGATGAGCTAGTAACAATCGTTGTTGGTGGTGCTGGATTTACTGGTATCGAATACGTAGGTGAGCTTGCAAACCGTGTTCCTGAACTTTGCAAAGAGTACAATGTACCACGTGAAAAAGCACGTATCATCTGTGTAGAAGCTGCTCCAACAGCACTTCCAGGTTTTGATCCAGCGTTAGTAGAATACGCTGTAAAACAACTTGAGAAAAAAGGTGTAGAATTCCGAATCGGTACAGCAATTAAAGAAGCAACTGAAGAAGGTATTATCGTTGCGAATGGCGATGACACTGAATTAATTAAGTCTGAAACAGTAGTTTGGGCTGCAGGTGTTCGTGGTAACGGTATTGTGGAAGAGTCTGGCTTTGAAGCAATGCGCGGACGTGTAAAAGTTGATGAGTACATGCACGCTCCAGGATACGAAGAGGTATTCATGGTTGGTGACGCAGCGTTAATCATTAACGAAGAAATTAACCGTCCATACCCACCAACAGCACAAATCGCAATTCAACAAGGTTACAACATTGCACACAACTTAACTGTGTTAGTTCGTGGTAAGGGCGAAATGAAGAAATTCGCATTCGATAATAAAGGATCTGTATGTTCTTTAGGTCATGATGATGCAATGGGCGTTGTTATGGGTAAAAAGTTAACAGGTTGGAAAGCTTCTTTCATGAAGAAAGTTATCGATAACCGTTACCTATTCTTATTAGGTGGACCTTTATTAGTTCTTAAAAAAGGTAAATTGAAGTTATTTTAATATATAGTAGAAGAAAGCAGGAACGGCTATGAGCTGTTTCTGCTTTTTTCATTTAAAAAATATAGTATAATATATAAAAAAAGAAAGAATATTCTGTCCGTTCTAGTGGAGGAGGTTATTACATCATGGAGAAGCGAGGGAAAGTATGGCTAGCTGTCGGTGGCTTAGTAGCTACAAAAGATGGCAGGTGGCTGTTCGTTAAGAAAAAATACAGTGGATTAAAGGGGAAATGGTCTTTGCCGGCTGGTTTTGTAAATGAAGGTGAGACGGTTGATGAAGCTGTGAAACGTGAAGTGTTAGAAGAGACAGGCATTGTCGCTCATGTGAAGGGGATCATTGGTGTTCGATCGGGCGTGATTCGAAATGAGATTAGTGATAATATGATTATTTTCCTTTTGGAGCCTGAAGGGGAAGCTATTATTGTACAGGAGAAGGAATTGTCTGAAGTAGCATTTCTACATCCAGATACGATTGCGGACGACCCAAATACGTCTGTACTTATTAAATATTTGTTAGAAAGAAAATCAGAATTACATCTTGAGATGGACAAAACATTAAATCCAGGAGAGCAATTTGGTTATACCGCCTATCATGTATTTACGGCGCATGCGAAGGAGAGGGAGAAAGAGTGAGTATACCGGTACTACTTATTTCAATGATGTTATTCTTTATTTTGTTTTTTGGAATTGGATTTTTACTCAACATGATATTGCGAGCAACATGGGTAATGGTTATTGTGTATCCGATTGTTTGTATGCTTATTATTAATAAGGCGAGTATGTGGGATTACTTTTCAAAGCCAAAAGAAACATTCTCTTCATTTGGGACAAGTGTATCGCATTTAGGACAAGCGGATGTATTTATTTTATCGACTGGATTAGTAGGTGCTGCTTTAGCTGGAATTGTCATTAAGAAACTTCGGAAAAGTGGATATCAAATGTTTTAATCTCCAATTCATTTGGAGATTATTTTTTTGCATATTCCTTCATCGTATAGGGAATGATTAACGATGAAGGAGTGTGGAATATAAAAATGTTAAAACGGTATTGTATTCGCATTATGATGACTTGTTTACTTGTATCCGCATTATGCGTAACATGGAATGCTTTCACAGGAGTTTCTGTATTAGAGATTGTAAAGAAATATGAGGGAACGAGTGCAAAAGAAGTACATGCAGCAGAAGTTAAGAGAAATGTTGCTCCGAGTAAAGAAGTGATAAATGCTTTAGAGCAGGCGAAAGACTGGTCTAAATATCGTTCAATTGAAATGACTGCAACAGGTTATACGTCAGGAATTGAGTCAACTGGTAAGAGGCCGGGACATCCGGAGTATGGTATTACATATTCAGGTGTTAAGGTGAAAAGGGATTTATATTCCACAATCGCAGCGGACTTACGCGTATTCCCAATTGGAACAATTTTATTCGTGCCAGGTTATGGATATGGTGTAGTAGCTGATAAGGGCGGTGCAATAAAAGGAAACCGCCTTGACTTATATTATGATACGGTGAAAGATGTTTATAGCCAATGGGGTAAGAAAAAAGTAAATGTGTATGTAGTGAAAGTTGGAGATGGTAAGTTTTCAGAAGAAGAGTTAACAATGTTAAATCAAGACGAAACGATGCAAGTGTTTCGCGGTCAATATTTAAAACAAAGATAGTCTAGTGGTAATTACGCTAGACTTTTTTTATTTCGTAATAGAGGTAATAGTAGAAGTTAGAATTGTCGCATTTTATCGAAAATAAAGTTATAATAAAGGTAGAGTAGAGAAATTTAGGGGGTCTGAACATGTTTCAAGTACAAAAAGAATTAGCAAGCCATGAAGCGGTAATTGTTGCCTTATTCGAAGAAGATAAAATGAGTAGTTTTGTACAAGAACTGGACAAAGCGTTTGAAGGACAATTACAAGTTTTATTAGAAGAGAAAGAACTTTCTACTAAGAAGAAAGCTATTTCAAAAGTACATAGTTTAGGAAAAACAAATGTGAAACGTTATTATTTCGTAGGTTTAGGTAAGAAAGAGTCTTACACGACAGAAACGTTGCGTGCTGCTCTTGGTAAGGCGTTTAAAACGTTACAGGCAGCAAAAGTACAAGATGCAGCAATCTTACTTGATTCTTTCGTAACAGAGAAATTAGATGCGATTGATGTAGCTCATATTGCAGCAGAAGTACAAGGTCTTGGTACATATGAGTTACAAACGTATAAATCAGATAAAAAGGATCGTGTGGAACTAGAGAAGTTCATGGCTATTACAGCAGAAGATGCACAAGAAATTGAAGCTGCATTAACAGTTGGTTACGTACATGGAAGTGCAACAAATTCAGCTCGTACACTTGTAAATATGCCGCCAAACGTATTAACAGCAACAAAGCTTGCTGAGTATGCTGTTGAGTTAGCGGAAAAGTATGATATGGATTATAAAGTTCTTGAGAAAGAAGAGATGGAAGAGCTTGGTATGGGTGCGTTACTTGCAGTAAACCAAGGTAGTACAGAGCCACCAAAAATGATCGCTCTTATTTATAAAGGAAAAGAAGAGTGGACAGATGTTATTGGATTTGTTGGAAAAGGAATCACATACGATACAGGTGGTTATTCTTTAAAACCACGTGAAGGCATGGTCGGTATGAAAGGTGATATGGGCGGTGCTGCTGCTGTATTAGGTGCGATGGAAATTATCGGAGAACTTCGCCCAGAGCAAAATGTGATCGCTGTTATTCCATCAACGGATAACGTTGTAAGTGGTACAGCATTTAAGCCAGACGATGTAATCACATCTATGAGCGGAAAAACAATTGAAGTATTAAATACAGATGCAGAAGGTCGCCTAGCATTAGCAGACGGCATTACGTATGCGAAAAAATTAGGTGCAAACTACCTTGTTGATGTTGCGACATTAACAGGTGGTGTAATTGTTGCGCTTGGAAATCATACGACAGGCGCAATGACAAACAATGAAGAGTTGTTTGAGCAAGTGCTAGAGGCATCTATGGAAACAGATGAATCAATTTGGCAATTACCGATTTTTGATCGTGATAAAGAACGCGTGAGAAATAGTAAGTTTGCTGATTTAAATAACTCACCAGGCCGCGAAGGACATGCTGTTATGGCAGGTACATTCCTAGGTGAATTCGCTGAAGATACACCTTGGGTACACTTAGACATCGCTGGAACATCTGAAACTTCAGGAGCGCATGATTTAGGGCCAGCTGGAGCAACGGGTGCAATGGTACGTACACTTGCAACACTTGTTGAACGTTTCGGAGAAGAATAAGATCATAAGAGAAGGCTGTTCCTACATTTTGGAACAGCCTTTTTTATTGATATATATGGTGTTACGGCCGGTGTAATTTCACTTTATAATGAAATCGTATATAACGTCCCATTTAAGGCGAATGAAGTGCGACCTGTTTCTTCAGAGACAACTAAAATAAGTGCATCGCTTTTTTCTGATAAGCCAATTGCAGCTCTGTGACGTGTTCCTAGCTCAGGATCAACTTCTGTGCTTCTTGTTAATGGAAGAATATTAGCAGCTGAAACAATATGATTATTTTTAACGAGAACGGCTCCGTCATGGAGAGGGTTACCTGGATAGAAAATGGATTCAAGTAACGGTGAGGTTAAATGAGCATGTAATGTTGTTCCAGTTTGAATGAGAGAGTCAAGCGGCTCGTTTCTTTCCACAACAATAAGAGCCCCGTGTTTTCGGGCGCTTAAATGTTGGACAGTTGCTGTAATAGAATGTGAGCTTTCCGTATAAGGTGATAAATACGCTTGAATGTAGTATGTAGCTGCCAATGTTTGTACGTTTGCTAACATATGATGAATATCTTCCATTTTGCACAAAATACATTCATCTTCTTTATCAATTGCTTGCCTCATAATGGATAATTCTTTTTCTGCAATTTCAATCATTTGCTTTGTTTGTATTTTGAGTTCTTCTGACAATCCCCATTCTTGCATAATCCTCATTCCCTTTAGTGGAGTATTTAACCATAGTGTATACAAATATTCCTAGTAAAATCCTGTTAGATTGTAAAAAATATTGAGATACAGGTTGTTTTTTTCATATAATAAAGGTATGACAAGTGAGAGGAGATAGAAGTATGAACTGGAAACAAGAATTTAGTCGCTGGCTTTCATATGCAGAGTTAGACGCAGAACTAAAAGAACAGTTAGAAAACATGAAGCAAGATGAGAAGAAAATCGAGGATAGCTTTTATAAAAATCTAGAATTCGGCACAGGTGGTATGCGTGGTGAACTTGGTGCTGGTACGAACCGTTTAAACGTATATACAGTTCGTAAAGCGACACAAGGATTAGCGAAGTTTATTGAAAAATTAGGTGAAGAAGCGAAAAAACGTGGTGTTGTGGTTGCGTACGATTCTCGTCATAAATCACCTGAATTCGCAATGGAAGTAGCTGCTACACTTGGTGCACACGGTATTACAACATATGTGTTTGAAAGCTTACGTCCAACGCCAGTGCTTTCTTTCGCAGTTCGTCATTTACATACAGTAAGTGGAATCGTTCTTACGGCAAGCCATAATCCGCCAGAATATAACGGTTATAAAGTATACGGTGAAGATGGTGGGCAGTTGCCTCCAAAAGAAGCTGATGAGTTAATTAGCTATGTAAATGCAGTAGAGGATGAATTAACAGTTGAGGTTGCTGATGTGGAGCAATTAAAAGCTGATGGTTTATTACATATTATTGGACAAGAAGTAGATGATGCATATGCTGCAGAATTGAACAATGTCATTATTAATAAAGAAATGGTACAAAATGTTGGGAAAGACTTAAAAATCGTCTTTACACCATTACACGGAACATCAAATATTTCTGTACGCCGTGGTTTAGAAGAAGTTGGATTTACAGATGTAACAGTTGTAAAAGAGCAAGAGTTACCAGATCCGAACTTCTCTACAGTGAAATCACCGAACCCAGAAGAGCATGCAGCGTTTGAGTATGCAATTCGTGACGGTGAAAAGGTAGGCGCAGACGTGTTAATCGCAACGGATCCTGACGCAGACCGCCTTGGCGTAGCAGTTCGTAATCACGATGGTGAGTTCCAAGTATTAACTGGTAACCAAACAGGTGCATTAATGCTTGATTACTTATTATCTCAAAAGAAAGAAAACGGAACACTTCCAGAGAACGGTGTTGTATTAAAAACAATCGTAACGTCTGAAATTGGCCGTACAATCGCGAAAGCATACGGTTTAGATACAGTTGATACGTTAACTGGATTTAAATTTATCGGTGAGAAAATTAGACAGTATGAAGAAAGCGGACAATACGAATTCCAATTTGGTTATGAGGAAAGCTATGGTTATTTAATCCGTCCATTCTGCCGTGATAAAGATGCAGTACAATCTGTTCTATTTGCATGTGAAGTAGCTGCATACTACAAATCACAAGGTAAAACGTTATACGATGGTCTATTAGAAGTATTTGCGAAGTACGGTTTCTTCCGTGAAGATCTTGTATCGTTAACGCTAAAAGGAAAAGATGGAGCGGAACAAATTCAAGAGATGATGGCAACATTCCGTGAAAATCCTCCGAAAGAAGTAGCAGGCTTAACAGTTGTAGCAGTTGAAGACTATAAAGCGAGCATCGTTACCTCTTTACAAGATGGACATAAAGAAGAGATTCACTTACCGAAATCAAATGTGTTAAAATATCAATTAGAAGATGGTTCTTGGTTCTGCTTACGTCCATCTGGAACTGAGCCGAAGATCAAATTCTACTTTGGTGTACAAGATAGTTCTTTACAAAATAGTGAACAAAAGTTACTTACTATTAAAGAAGATATTATGAATCGTTTATAATATAAAGTAATTTTAAGTAGTAAGGAATAAAAGGGAGTGAAACCTCCCTTTTATTCTATGTAAGGAAATAATCGTTATTGATTCTGACAGAAGAGAGGGTATTTTGTGATGAAAAGAGTAAGAAAAGCGATAATCCCAGCAGCTGGATTAGGAACACGTTTTTTACCAGCTACAAAAGCAATGCCAAAAGAAATGTTACCGATAGTAGATAAACCAACTATCCAATACATTGTAGAAGAAGCAGTAAAATCAGGAATCGAAGATATCATTATCGTTACTGGTAAAACGAAGCGTTCTATTGAAGATCATTTTGATAATGCATTTGAGTTAGAGCAAAACTTATTAGAAAAGAAAAAGTATGAGTTACTTGAAAAAGTACAGGCTTCTTCAAAAATGGTAGACATTCACTATATCCGTCAAAAAGAACCAAAAGGATTAGGACACGCTGTTTGGTGTGCACGTAAATTCATTGGTGATGAGCCGTTTGCTGTTTTATTAGGTGACGATATCGTTCAAGCTGAAAAACCATGTTTACGTCAATTAATTGAAGAATATGATAAAACGCTTTCTTCTGTTATTGGTGTACAAACGGTTCCAGAAGATGAAACACACCGTTATGGAATTATCGACCCATTAGAGCAAGAAGGCCGTCGTTACCAAGTTCGTAATTTCGTTGAGAAACCAGCAGCAGGTACAGCACCTTCAAACTTAGCAATTATGGGACGTTACGTTTTAACACCTGAAATCTTCATGTTCTTAGAACAGCAACATGTTGGTGCTGGTGGCGAAATCCAGTTAACAGATGCTATTCAAAGCTTAAACGAAATTCAACGTGTATTCGCTTACGATTTCGAAGGAACGCGCTACGACGTAGGTGAAAAGTTAGGATTCGTTCAAACGACAATTGAAATGGCCCTGCAACACCCAGAATTACGTGATGACATGGTTGTAATGATGCAGAAAATTTTAGAAAAACATACGAATCAAGAGTCTTAATAGAAAAAAGAGTTATTTCA
>NZ_BOQB01000194.1 GCF_018332475.1 Bacillus sanguinis
TCAAGGTGTTCAAGGACCAACGGGTGCTACTGGTATAGGAGTTACCGGACCTACCGGGCCTACTGGACCTAGCTTCCCTGTAGCAACAATTGTCGTTACAAACAACATTCAGCAAACAGTACTCCAATTTAACAACTTCATTTTTAATACTGCAATTAACGTAAACAACATTATCTTCAACGGCACAGATACAGTTACTGTTATCAACGCTGGTATTTACGTCATTAGCGTATCCATCTCTACAACTGCACCAGGATGTGCACCACTCGGAGTAGGAATTTCAATAAATGGAGCAGTCGCAACTGACAACTTCTCTTCAAATCTAATAGGCGACTCACTTTCATTCACTACAATCGAAACGTTAACTGCCGGCGCAAACATTTCTGTCCAATCCACTCTTAATGAGATTACGATCCCTGCAACAGGAAACACTAATATTCGTCTAACTGTATTTAGAATCGCTTAAATTTCACTATTTATTTTTTATAACAAATAAAAAAAGAGCGAGAAACTCGCTCTTTTTTTGTTATGTACAATAATTCATTACTACTCTAATTCAATTGAAACATTTTTTTGTGGTACGAATGTAGAAATTGCATGTTTATAAATAAGCTGTTGCTTACCTTCTGTTTCCAGTAGGACTGTAAAATTATCAAATCCTTTAATTAATCCACGAAGCTGGAAACCATTTAATAAGTACAGCGTAACAAACGTATTCTCTTTACGGAGTTGATTTAAAAACTGATCTTGAATATTGATTGATTGCTTCATGTCGAATCCTCCTCTTTTTCTCTACTTACTATTATTCGACTTTAGTTGTAGCTTTCCTTCTATGTATCGTAAAATTTCTGACGTTTTTTCACCGTCTGTAACATCAAACCATGTGACATCCATCTTATTACGGAACCACGTTAATTGACGCTTTGCATAACGACGTGAATTCGTCTTTAATTGTGATACCGCTTCTTCTAAAGAGACACAATCCTCAAAATAATCATATATCTCTTTATACCCAATCGCTTGAATAGATTGACAATCTCGTATCCCGCTATTATACAATCCTTCTACTTCTTCTAATAAACCTTGTTCCATCATTATATCAACTCGTAAGTTAATGCGATCGTATAGCATTTCTCGATCCATTGTCAAGCCAATTAAGGAAACATCGTATAATAACTCGTTTTCTTGTTTTTCAAGTTGATCGCTCATTTTTTCACCCGTCGTGTGGAAAATTTCTAACGCTCTAATGACACGGCGTACATTATTTGCATGAATACGCTCAGCGCTTTCTGGGTCTACTTCTTGTAACTTTTTATGTACATATTCCACACCACGTTCTAATGCTAACTTTTCCATTTGCTCTCGGTATGTAGTATCACCAGCATCTTCCGTAAACTGATAATCGAATAAAACAGATTGTATATACAGACCAGTTCCACCAACGATAATTGGCAATTTACCACGCTCTGTAATCTCTCGAATATGCTTACGAACACGTTCTTGAAATTCGGCAACAGAAAATGATTCTTCCGGATCTTTTATATCGACCATATAATGTGGAATTTCGTCCATCTCTTCTTTCTTCACCTTTGCAGTTCCAATATCCATCGTACGATAAATCTGCATGGAATCTCCACTTATAATTTCACCATTCAACGCTTTAGCAAGATCAATACTTAACTTCGTCTTCCCAACAGCAGTTGGTCCAATGATGACAGCAACTTTTTCACGTTGCACTTCTCCCATATCATTCAACTCTCTTTATGTGATGTACTCCATCTATTGATTATATCCAATCTTACCAATTTTAACGGCATGATTGCAAGTTCTTTCATTCTGGTACATGAAATTATAAATAAAAATAGAACATAGTTTGTCCAATTCCGCATATACATGATTAAAAATACCTTCGAGAGGATGCGTTGACTATGAAACAATCCACCATTAATTTTTCATCTTTAACAAAAGACCTCATTTTAGCTACTGCTACAAAAGAACAAAATTGTTCACAAGAAGAATTATACTTCGCCTTAAATTGTTTACTACGTTCTTTTCATTCTACTCTCCAAGAAACAACATTACATCCAGAAAATAAAGATACAGAGTATATACAAACACAATTTTGCAGTGCATATAAAATCATTACAGGTAAAACGATTTATCCTTTTCAATAACCCATAAAAGGCGGTTGCTTACATACTTTCAAGCAACCGCCTTTTATGTTAATACATATATAACTATTTAATCACTTTCACTTTTACAGATTTGCGCCCCCAGCTATTGGCACTACCATCTGAACCGACTAATACATCAATACGATTTCCTTTAATCGCACCACCAGTATCTCCAGCAATCGCTTCTCCATATCCTTCTACCCATACTTTTGATCCAAGTGGAATTACTTTAGGATCAACAGCAATTACTTTCATATTTGGATTCGCTGTTAAATCATGCCCCATTGCAGTTAATACACGACCACCATACGTACCATTTTCACTTGGATGCGCTGTATACGCTGTCGCTTCTACTGTTATTTCACGCCCACCAGCAGGTGCACTTGTTGGAGTGGATTTCGCAACTTGTTTCGTAGTTGATCGCTGTTTTACCACAGGTTTATTTGATTCTACATTCTTAACAGACTCTTTGTTCTTAACTACTTTATTATTTTTAACCGGTGTATTTACTCTTGCCGGTACTTCTTCTTGCGTTACAACTTCTTTCTTTTCAATTACAGGTGCCGTTCCTGTTAAAAATGGCACGTGAACATATCCTGTTTTTCCATTATAGTCAAATTGTAACCATTCATTTTGAACTTGATTTGTCGTTTCAATTACATCATCTTTATTTAGTTTACCAAGAATTTCAGAATCAGTATTGGCTCCAGCACGAACATTTAACACGCCCGCCGTCACATAATATGTACTTTTTGTAAATTCAGCACTTACAAACGCTTCTTGACCATTTAATTTAATTTTTGTCCATCCGTTTTCTGTATTTATAACATCTAATTTATTCCCACTTAACATTTTACCTACAAGCTTTGACTCTACAGTTGGGTTTTCCCTAACATTTAATACGTCTGTTGTCACAATCGTTTCTGCTTTCGCAGAACCTGCAAAAATCCCAAGACCAAAAACTGCCGCCGTTGCTATACCTAATAATTTTTTCATGAATAGCCTCCATTTGCTTTGTTTTCGTATTTTCATTATAGCAACGGATTTTTAAGATTTTTAGAAAACACACAATTACAAACCATTCGTAATATACGATTAATGAGCTGTAACATAAATTTCCATATTAATGAATCTCATTTCCAATAGAATTCCCAATAGTTTTCATATACTTTCCACATACAAGCACCAGAATTTTTTTCCAGAAAAAATTACAGTATTACTTTTTTGTTACAAAAAAATCATATTCCATTACATCTTTTACCAAAATTCATCATTCTCCAATTTTTTGCCTTCTTTTTTGTAATAAAAAAGAGCAGCTAATAAAAGCTACTCCCTTTACACCTATTATTTAACTTTCTTTTTCCAAATTCCCATCATAAGAGCAGAAACAACCGCCCCTATCAATATCGAGAAAATATATAGCACTGGTTTATTTACTAATGCGATAACAAACAATCCACCATGCGGTGCTGGTAATGTAATTTGGAATAACATTGATAATGCACCTGCAATACTTGAACCGACAACACAACTGACAATTACCCGAACCGGATCTGCAGCTGCAAACGGAATCGCACCTTCTGTAATAAACGATGCTCCCATAATATAATTTGTTAAACCAGATTTACGTTCCGCTTCTGTAAACTTTGATTTAAAGAAAGTAGTTGCGAATGCAATCGCAAGCGGCGGTACCATACCACCAGCCATAACCGCTGAGTGCACCCCAAAGTTCTGTGCTTCTATTGCTGCAATACCAAATGTAAATGCTGCTTTATTAATTGGACCACCCATATCAATTGCCATCATCGCACCTAATATAAGACCTAGTAATATAGCATTTGTACCGTTCAAACCATTTAACCATCCTGTTAACATTTCATTCAATGCTACTACAGGTGGAATTACTACTTTTTGCATAACAACCCCTGTAATCAATAATCCAAAGACCGGATATAACAATACAGGTTTAATTCCTTCTAACTGTACTGGTAACCCTGAAAATAATTTTTTCAATCCTAAAACAACATATCCAGCTAAGAAACCAGCAATTAATCCACCTAAAAATCCTGCATTCGCATGTGCCGCTAGAAATCCTCCGACAACACCAGGCATAAAACCAGGACGATCAGCAATAGAACTCGCAATAAATCCTGCTAAAATTGGTACGAGGAATAAAAATGCCCCTGTTCCCCCTCCTCCAATAGACATGAACAATTCAGCTAAAGGACCTTCCGCCTTTATACCACCAAACGAAAACGCTAGCGCAATTAAAATCCCGCCACCAACAACGAATGGAAGCATATTACTTACGCCGTTCATTAAATGCTTATAAATTCCTAATCCGTTTTCTTTCTCCGTATTTTCTGCCTTTCCATCCTCTTTTACACCTTTAAAGATTGGTGCATCTTGTTTTACAGCTCGATTAAGAAGCGTCTCCGTTTTTCTAATCCCATCAGCGACTGGTACTTGAATAACATACTTCCCAGCAAAACGGTTCATTTCTACTTGTTTATCTGCCGCAACAATTATAGCCGTTGCGCGTTCAATATCCTCTTTTGTTAAACCATTTTTTATACCTGTCGACCCATTCGTTTCAACTTTAATTGCAATTCCTAGCTCTGCTGCTTTTGCTTTCAAGCTATCCGCAGCCATATATGTGTGAGCGATTCCAGTCGGACAAGCTGTAACAGCTAATACGTACGGTTCATTCCCTTCTGGTTGTGCAACTTCTACCTCTTCTTCTTTTTCATTTTCTTTTTCATCAAATAAACGAAGAAGTTCCTCTTCATCCTTCGCTTCTAATAATTGCTTACGAAACCCTTCATCCATTAATAAGGTAGATAGGCGCGACAACGTTTCTAAATGCGTATTATTCGCCCCTTCACTTGCAGCAATCATAAAGAATAAATGCGCAGGCTGGCCGTCAAGCGATTCATAGTTGATACCGCTTACACTTCTACCAAAACAAATCGCCGGTTGCTTAACAGCTTTTGTTTTCGCATGAGGTATAGCAATCCCTTCACCAATGCCCGTTGTACTTTGGGACTCCCGCTTTAAAATAGCTTCTTTAAATTCCACTTTACTATTTAAACGATTTGCGCCGTTTAATTTCTCAACTAATTCATCTATGACAGCTTCTTTATTTGAAGCTGTCAAATTCATAATAACTGTATCCCTTTTTAATAGATCTGTAATTTTCATACGTTACTTCCCCCTATCGCTTAGTTACAATTACTTGCGACAATAATCCTTCTACTTTTTCTTTTTCACATAAATCAGCTGAAAATGCTGTTGCACTCCCTGTAGCAACGCCATATTGAAATGCCTTTTCAATATCTTTTGTCTGTTCATATTTACCTACAAATCCCGCAACGAGAGAATCTCCAGCCCCAACCGAATTAATTACAACACCTTTTGGAACAGTTGCTTCATATATACCTTCTGTCGTAAATAATAAAGCTCCATCTCCAGCCATTGATACGATAACGTGCTCTACACCTTGTTCAACTAATTTTCTTCCATACGGTAAAATATCATCTACTGTGGAAATCTCTACTCCAAATAACTCACCAAGCTCATGATGATTTGGTTTTATTAAAAATGGCTTATTTTTAACTACATGCTGCAGCGCACTTCCGCTCGCATCTACTACTACACGAATACCTTTTTCAGCTCCGAACGCTGCGATGGATTCATAAAAAGTAGTTGGGATAGACGTCGGTACACTTCCAGCTAGTACAATACAATCTCCCTTTTGCATACTTTCAATTTGTTTCATTAATTGTTCAAATTGTTCATTGGTCACACTAGGTCCTTGTCCATTTAATTCTGTTTCTTCTTGCCCTTTTATTTTCACATTAATTCGCGAATCTCCATCTACTTGGACGAATTTTGTTGTTACACCTTCCGCCCGTAATACATCTTTAATAAATCCACCGGTAAATCCACCAGTAAATCCAAGCGCTACATTTTCAACACCTAAACGATGAAGAACGCGAGAAACATTAATCCCTTTTCCACCAGGAAACTTCATATCTTTCTCCGCTCGATTTACTGCGCCTAAATCTAAGGAATTAACTTGTACTACATAATCAATAGATGGGTTTAAAGTAACTGTATAGATCATTGTTTATCAGCCTCAATTACATTGGTTTGTCTTTTATATTTTTCTAAATCAATTTCTAAATGGCTTGTAATAATATTTGCCTCTTCAACATTGGCAATTTTCGCAAACGCAACTTCTGAAAACTTACTTTCATCAATTAAGAAATATCCTTCATTTGCTAATGTTAATGCCATTTGCTTTAAAAGTGCCTCTTCTGGATCTGGAGTTGTAAAACCAAGCTGTTCATGTACACCATTCGCGCCTAAAAAACATTTATCAAAACGATACTTCTGCATACTTTCCTGTGCCATAGCACCGATTAAAGCTTTCGTCCTACTTTTCATCATTCCGCCTAACAAATATGCACGAATATTATTTTCAACTAAAGCTTCAATATGCATAAGTCCATTCGTAACGACTGTAACATCTTTATTTATTAAAAATGGAATCATTTCAAATGTTGTACTTCCTGCATCTAAATAAATGCAATCACCTTGTTCCACAACGCTAGCCGCATACTTCGCAATTTGTTGTTTTATCTGAATGTTTTTGGATGATTTTTCAACCATCGTCGGCTCCTGTCCTTTTCCTGTTAAAACAGCCGCACCACCGTGAACTCTTTTTAATAACCTTTGTTTTTCCAATTGCGCTAAATCACGACGAATTGTTGATTCAGAGCTCGCTGTTCTTTCCACTAATTGTTGTAATTTAACAATCTTCTGCTCTTTTACAAGTTGCAATATCATTTGATGACGTTCAGGAGTTAACATTTTATTCACCTCTTCTTTGATTACAGTATAATGAAAACGATCACAAAAATCAACCATAAACATTCACAAATAACCAAAAACAATCAAAAATAGTTATAAACAAAAAAAGAAACCCATTTGATCGTGATATCAAATGGGTTTCTTTACTCGCTTTACTTATAGAGAAGCCTTATATATGCTTAAAACATCATCTTTATTTAATTTTTTAAAGTTACCAAATTCGCCATTAACCATCGCTTTATCCGCCATCAAGTCAATTTCATTTTCTCCAATAGTGTAATTAGCTAATGTTACCGGTGCCTCAATTGAAGTCCAAAATTGACGTAACGCCTCAATTCCTTCTAACGCAATTTCTCGATCAGTCTTTCCATCTGTTTCTACATCAAATACACGAATAGCAAACTGTTTAAAACGACTTACATTTTCATCTACAACATGTTTCATCCAGTTCGGGAATAAAATCGCAAGGCCACCCCCGTGTGGTATATCATGAACCGCTGAAACCGCATGCTCAATATTATGAGTTGCCCAGTCTCCTTTTACTCCCATCGCCAAAATACCGTTTAACGCCATAGTACCGCAATATAAAATTGTTTCTCTATGCTCATAATTTTCTAGATCATTTAAAAGCTTAGGAGCTGTCTCAATGACTGTTTTTAAAACAGATTCACAATAACGATCTTGTAATTCTGTATTTGTTCCATGATGGAAATATTGTTCTAATACGTGTGACATAATATCTACCATACCGTAAATTGTTTGATTTTTCGGTACAGACGCAGTATGAGCTGGATCTAAAATTGAAAACTGAGGGAAGGTAACTGGGCTACCCCAGCCATATTTTTCATTCGTTTCCCAGTTTGTAATTACAGAACCAGCATTCATTTCAGATCCTGTTGCCGCAAGAGTAAGCACAGTACCAAATGGTAATGCCTCACCGGCAAATGTTTTTTTCGTTACAATATCCCACACATCTCCATCGTACTTACTACCAGCTGCAATTGCCTTCGTACAGTCGATTACACTACCTCCACCAACTGCTAAAATAAATTCAACGCCATTATCTTTACAAATTTGAACCCCTTTCTTTACAGTTGATACACGTGGATTCGGTTCAACACCTGTCAATTCAAATACTTCTGCATTTATTTCCTTTAAAATAGAAATTACATTATCATAAATACCGTTTCTTTTAATGCTGCCTCCCCCGTATACGAGAAGAACTTTTTTACCGAACTGTGGAATTTCAGCCTTTAACTGTTCTAATTGACCTTTACCGAAAATAAGTTTCGTTGGATTACGAAATACAAAATTTTGCATATCCCTTTACCATCCCTTCTATATGAAAAGCAACTATACTTTTGTATACCATATTTTTTTCATTTCACAAAAATATTTGCCTAACAAAAAAATCCCAGCCTACAGGCTGAGATTTTTTATTGATAATAAGGTGAGATCATTAAGTAAACAATAACACCAGATAAACTTACATATAACCAAATCGGCATCGTCCAACGTACAATTTTACGATGACGTGTTAATTGATTTGTAAAACCAAATACAAGTGCAAACAATGCAAGTGGTACAATAATTGCTGCAAGGATAATATGTGTAATTAAAATGATGAAATACACATATTTAATGAATCCTTCTCCGCCAAAATGTGTTGCTGGCGCCAAGTAATGATACGATAAATAAGAAACACAAAATAGCAATGTCGTTGTAAATGCTGCCAGGATGAAACCGCGGTGCATTTTCACATTCTTCTTAATAATAGAGTATAAAGCTGCTAATAAGAAGACGAATGTAAAGCTATTAAAAATTGCATTTAACATTGGTAAAATCGTTACATCAAAATGTACTTCTCCTTCATAGCCCACAGGTCCAAAGAACAAAAATAAAATAATCGCATTTACAATTACAGAAAGCGTTATCACAATAGGAGCATAGCTTTTCTGATTAGTTGATTGATCCACCAAAATGGTCACTCCTCTTCCTTCAAATATGTATACGTAACCTCACTATTTTAACATATTATTCACAGTGTAAATGTGACAATAGTTTGACACAGTAAGACAGAGCAAAGAAAAAAATCCTTCTTAATAAAACTTCTTAAGAAGGATTTTATCGCTTTATTATTTAAATAGCAATGTAATTAGTTTTTATTGAAAAACGTATTGCTATATGCTTGAAAAATTTCAGACACTTGATATCCCATTAAAGAAATTGCTGTTAATGAAAAGAAACCAATCATAAGAAATCGAAACCACATATAAATCTCCTCCTTGTATTTAGCTTAAAAAGCAGTCGCTATATTACAAGTTGAGTGGCACTCTTCATCGTCACTTTCCTTTTTCTTTACAATTGCTGTTATAAATCGAATCATAAAGAATATAACAAAAGGAATTTGTTCGTAATTTACATTGGCATAGTTTGGCAACGGCTCGCGCTGCACATCGAACGGGGATGAGAAGGAATAGAACATACCTTGCTCTTCCATATATACAATTACAATTTTCATACAAAACATTATTCCTAGAAACGAAACAATATCTTGCCATTCTGTCGTATATAACAGATTATATAGCTCTAATACGTACTCTTCCATTGTCATCCCCCCTTCCTTTTTTACCATTTTGCTCGCCTTCGTATAAAAAGTCAAGAAAAAAGTTTATATTCACTATGACAATAGTAATTACTTGTTTCTATGATTATATATGATTCTTTTATAGCAATGATTGGGTGTAATTCTATTCTAAAACAAGAAATTAGAATCGAACAGATTCCTCATTTTTACTTTTAGGATTCAACACTGTACTATTTTTATTTCTATTAAAAATAAAATAAGAAATGATTATAAGAACAGTAACAAGCATTGTTAAAAGTGCCTGTGAACGTAAAGATTCAATTGCGAGCATCGCAACTAAAACTGCTATAATAGCGGCAATTGTAACATACGTTACATACGGGAAAAACCACATTTTCACTTTCAAATTTTGTTGTTCCGCTTTCCCCATTTTTTTACGTATCTTGAAATGTGAAACTGCTATAACGAGATAAACGAGTAACGCAATCCCGCCAGATGCATTCACTAAAAATAAAAAGACTTTATCTGGAGATATGTAACTAAAAACAACCCCAATGTAAGCGAAGAACGTTCCAAATAAAACCGCCCGAACTGGAACACCACTACTGTTCAATTTCAAAAATGCCTTTGGCGCATCTCCTCTTTCTGCCATTGAAAAAAGCATTCTTGAATTCGTATATAAACCCGAATTTAAACAAGAAAGTACAGCTGTTAAAACGATAAAATTCATAATTTGTGCTGCCGCTGGTATTCCTATATGTTCCAGTACCGCTACAAACGGACTTTTTAGTATGTTCGCTGAATTCCATGGAAGAAGTGTAACAACTACAGCGATAGATCCAATGAAAAATACGAGAATACGCCAAATTACACTATTTGTTGCTGTTTTTACTGCTTTTACAGGCTCAGCAGACTCTCCAGCAGCTACTGCAACAATCTCAGATCCCATAAATGAAAATATTACGACAGTAATTCCAAGTAGCACCGAACTTATACCGTTTGGCATAAATCCTCCTTGTCCTACTAAATTCGAAGTGCCAGGTGCTTCCGTTCCTGGTACAAATCCTAAAATAACAGCTAGCCCAAGACAAAGGAACAAAACAATACTTATTACTTTAATAAAAGAAAACCAATATTCAAACTCTCCAAATGATTTCACTGAAAAAACATTCGTCAATGTTAATAAAATTGTTAATATTAGGCTTAACAACCAGAGTGGGATGTCTGGAATCCAGTATTGAATAATACCAGCACCTGCTGTAGCTTCTATTGCAATAACAATTACCCAGAAAAACCAATATAGCCACCCAATTGTATACCCCGCCCATGGACCAATTGCTTCTCTTGCATATGTTGCAAATGAACCACTTGTCGGATTAATAGCTGCCATTTCTCCTAGCATTCTCATAACGAAAATAACTAGAAGTCCTGCTAATGCATATGAAACGATAGAACCTGGACCTGCTGAATGCACAACCGCACCACTTCCAACAAACAAACCAGCTCCTATTACGCCGCCAATTGAGATCATTGTAATGTGGCGTATTTTGAGGTCTTTCTTAAGATTTTTATCCAACTCTTGTACATCCCCTTCCAAACGTAATTTTGAAATTTATGTAAGAGTATTATGCGAAAAACCTTGTCCTATACTTTAAAATATATCAAAATATTCTGAATTTAACAATCGTAATGCAAGCTTCTAATGAAATTATTACATCAGGTTTAATATTTTTCCATATACAATTGTTGAGAAAATTATAGTCGACTTACAAAAGAATCAATTTTCAGATATCATTAAATAAACAAGATTATACATCTAGACAACTTTTTGTATAGGGGTGTTGATATGTTAAACAAGTTCAAATTCATTTGTTGTATGTTAGTAATTTTCTTACTGCTACCGCTAGCTCCCTTTCAAGCACAAGCAGCAAACAATTTAGGAGCAAAACTACTCGTTGGATACTGGCATAACTTCGATAACGGTACTGGCATTATTAAATTAAGAGACGTTTCACCAAAATGGGATGTAATCAATATATCTTTCGGTGAAACTGGGGGTGATCGTTCCACTGTTGAATTTTCTCCTGTGTATGGTACAGATGCAGAATTCAAATCAGATATTGCTTACTTAAAAAGTAAAGGAAAAAAAATAGTTCTTTCAATAGGTGGACAAAATGGCGTCGTTTTACTTCCTGATCATACCGCTAAGCAACGTTTTATTAATTCCATACAATCTCTAATCGATAAATACGGTTTTGATGGAATAGATATTGACCTTGAATCAGGAATTTACTTAAACGGAAATGACACTAATTTCAAAAACCCAACGACTCCTCAAATCGTAAATCTTATTTCAGCTATTCGGACAATCTCAGATCATTATGGTCCAAATTTTCTATTAAGCATGGCCCCTGAAACAGCTTATGTTCAAGGTGGTTATAGTGCATATGGAAGCATCTGGGGTGCATATTTACCGATTATTTACGGAGTGAAAGACAAACTAACATACATTCACGTTCAACACTACAACGCTGGTAGCGGAATTGGAATGGACGGTAATAACTACAATCAAGGTACTGCAGACTACGAGGTCGCTATGGCAGATATGCTCTTACATGGTTTTCCTGTAGGTGGTAATACAAATAACATTTTCCCACCTCTTCGTTCGGATCAAGTCATGATTGGACTTCCTGCAGCACCAGCAGCCGCTCCAAGTGGCGGATATATTTCTCCAACTGAAATGAAAAAAGCTTTAGATTATATCATTAAAGGAATTCCTTTCGGAGGAAAGTATAAGCTTTCAAATCAGGGTGGCTATCCTACATTCCGTGGCCTAATGTCTTGGTCTATTAATTGGGATGCAAAAAACAACTTTGAATTCTCTAATAACTATAGAACATATTTTGATGCGATTCCCTTGCAGAAATAATAAAAACCAACAATAGGTTATATAACCTATTGTTGGTTTTTTATTTATGTAAATTACTTTTTCACTTCTACATGATGAAAAGATTCTTTTCCATCTCTTACTTAACTATTTACAAAACTTAAAAGAAATTTGCTACAAAACCATTTGGTTATATAAACTTTCCAATTCTTTATGCTATGTTTCTATCATAGAAATCCCCCTTTCTTTTTTAACGCTTTAAATAAAACTTACATAATATTCCGGGTCTAACTAATAAAAAAAGAGAACTTTCTCTGAAAGTCCCACTACTCTAGAGTAGTTTAGTTACTATTTTGCTTTAATACAAATACTGAAAGTTCAGGTGCACTCCAAAATCTAACAGGCATTCGTGTTGTCCCAATACCACGATTTACATATAAATGTAACGGCTTATTCTTCCCTTCTAATTCATACATACCTTCCACATAGCTATCCGCTAATTTTGTAGTAATTAATGGACCAATAAAAGGAATTTGAACTTGTCCTCCGTGACTATGTCCTGACAATTGAAAATCAACTGGGTAACGAGCTACTTTGTCTACAACATCCGGCTCATGTACTAAGAGCATATTGAAATCTTGTTGCCTTACTTGTTTTAAAGTCGAGTCTATTTGTGGCTTCCCCAATAAAAAATCATCCAAACCTGATATTGTAATATAATTGCCGTTTTCCACTTTAATTTTCTGCACTTCATTTACTAACACAGAGAAACCAGCTTCCTCCATATACTTTTTATAAAATAAACTACCTCCCCCGCCCCTATCATGATTCCCAAACACTGCATATTTCCCTAAGGGTGCATATATTTTCTGTAAAATACCTCTCGCTTCTTCTCTTTCCGCTTTATACGATCCAAACTTATCTATTAAATCCCCTGTGAAAACTACTACATCTGGATGTAACGCATTCATCTTCTCCACCAAATTTTCTAGTTGTTTTAGTGTAAATTCTGGCCCTAAATGCACATCTGAGAATTGTAATATTTTCTTATTATTAAACTCTTTAGGAATTGTTGAAGCTTTTATTTCATTCCACGTAACTGTTACTAGTTTTCGTTCTATTTCTGTCGCATAGAAATACAAACTTATTGAAATCATTACTATACTTATGAAACTGATAATAAATATCTTGATGATTGATTTTTTTTGTTCTTTTTTTACATGATGCGTATTCATGTTCTCACCTCTAGAAGTACTTTAAAACCTTATTGTTACATTAATGTGACAACATGAACAATGTTAGTAATATCCAATTCCATCCCCACTCACTTTGACAATTTTATACAGAAAGCATAACATATTTTTACAATACATAGATTCTTAAAAATGTTCCTTCTATTTGTTCTATCATTTTATTAAGGGGAGATTATTCATGTCTGTATTTACACCAGAAGAAATTACGGAACTTGCTGCTAATTCCGGAAGAAAAAAAGCTTATTTATCATTACTCCCTATGCTAATACTCGGCTTTTTTGGTGGTGCTTTCATAGCATTAGGGTATTTACTCGATATTCATGTTATTGGAACAATGCCAAAGGCTTGGGGATCATTTACTAGTTTTCTAGGTGCCGCTGTATTCCCTATCGGTCTTATACTCGTTATTCTTGCAGGCGGTGAGTTAGTAACTGGCAATATGATGACCGTTTCAATGGCGTGGCTTCACAAACAAATCGACTTATTCCACTTCATTCGAAATTTAGTAATTGTTACGTTTAGCAACTTCATAGGTGCTGTATTCGTTGCTTATTTTTTCGGTCATATCGTCGGATTAACAGAGGGCGCTTTTTTAGCGAAAACAGTTGCTATTGCGCAAGCTAAACTACAAGACACACCACTACAAGCCTTTATTTCTGCAATCGGATGTAATTGGCTCGTCTGTTTAGCTGTTTGGCTTAGTATGGGAAGTAAAGAATTTATCGGAAAGATTATCGGCATTTGGTTCCCAGTTATGACGTTTGTTGCGATTGGATTTCAACACGTTGTAGCTAATATGTTTGTCATCCCAGCAGCAATTTTTGCTGGTCATTTAACTTGGATTGAATATTTTTCAAACTTCATTTTTGTTTTCTTCGGAAACTTAGTCGGAGGTATGTTATTTGTAGCATTACCTTATTTCATATCTTATAATAAAAAACTACCTTCCAATAAAGAACAAACCGAATTAAAGAAAAGATCTGTATCCGCTTAAATGAACTGTCTATACAGTGACTCTAAAAAATATTACAAATTTCATTTTTTTTACGAATATATGTGCGTACACTTGTTCTCGAATGTTTTATACGTTATAATAACAACTTAAATAGCATTATTTACATATGAGGTGAAAAACATGAATAAAACAGAATTAATTAAAAACGTAGCACAAAATGCTGAGATTTCTCAAAAAGAAGCTACTGTAGTTTTACAAACTGTAGTAGAATCAATCACTAACACTTTAGCTGCTGGTGAAAAAGTACAACTTATCGGATTCGGTACATTCGAAGTTCGCGAAAGAGCTGCTCGTACAGGCCGTAACCCACAAACTGGTGAAGAAATGCAAATCGC
>NZ_BOQB01000195.1 GCF_018332475.1 Bacillus sanguinis
AATACTTGGTTTAAATTGATTAGATTTAGTAATTATTTTTTTAGTTTTGGTTAATCAAGAAAAATGAAGAAAGGAAGTAATCATTTTAAGGGAAAATTAAAGTTGTTATCATTTGAAAATATAATAGAACCTCTTTTAAACGAAAGCGTATCATTTATATATTTCCCTATTGAATGGCTCGATATTGTAGAGATACATTATAAAACATTTTTATTAACGAGTAAGTTGAAACGATTGAATGAAAGATTATATGATATGTTTTCTGATATATTATTTATTCAGCATAATCCATATGTATTAAATGAAAATACACCTTGGATTGTATCGAAAGAACCTATAAGAAAAGAACAACTCGATTATATTTTCCAAAGTTGGTATGAGGTTATTCATGATTGGAAACCTAATAAATTAATAGAATCGCCAAAATATGAATGGCATTACGATTTAATTTCTAATTTAACAGTACTACATGATAATGAAATATATGCTAAGTGGGTGCCAGCTTTAATTTCACATATTTTTTGTGAACGTCCTATACAATTAGAAAACATAAACGAAGAAGAGATATCTTTTTCTCCACTTAGATCACAAAATATTTGTGAGTCTATGTCAGAGCCTATTAAAGATGAAAAAACACAAGATTATTTCGCCTATGTATATCGGTTCGAATGTATAACGCGCGGAGGTGAAAACATTCCATTATTAAATGTTTCAATAGGAATTCGGAGATTTTATCAAGAATATAACCATCCAAAAATCCCTTTGCTTTTGAGACGAAAACGGGGCATGATATTAATTTCTAATTCAGGATTTACATCGAATAATAAAAAATTACGGTTTGTAAAACTAAAAGTACAACAAGCTACAAACGGCATAAAATGGATTAAGATATTTAGAAATTTAAAAGATGAATTTCATATAGGTGGGGAAGTTGAATTAGAGCATATTCTTCAATATCCGAAAGATTATATGCTAGGAGCACATCTTAGGGTGTTGCTTCCATACAATGAAAGAATATATAAAGTTCAAGGTACTAAAATAAAACCTGGTATAAAAGTAAAGGAAAGAGAGTTTCTATTTAAAGGGTTTCAGCAAAAATTCTCTTATTTCACATTACTACCGAAATGTAAAAAGGTAGTCACAAATAACGAAAATGAATTATTCCCTTTAATTGCACCAAAAGGATTAGAGACTATAACGTTAGAAATATGGTCTAATAAAATATCGATGGAAATAGAACAAGTGTTAATTGAAAGTAAAATTGTGTTAGCTCAAATTGGTGAGTCTTCATATGTATTAAATGCAGATTCGCCAGTATTGTTAAAAGTAGTAAGACATAATATTGAAAAAGTATTGCAAAACCCATATAAAATGCAATATTGCCAGAAATATAAAACAAGCCTAGTAGAGGATGTTACGAAAGCGGTTTATGCTACTGCAGGTGAGCGTAGTGATGCGACATTAGCGTTAATCGCAATGAAAAATTGTGATGGGCGTGAAAAAATTGATCCAAAGCAAATCGTTAGAGAAGGGTTTGCCCGAACAAACCGTATTTCGGCATTTATTAATTTATTTATAGGCCAAAGTGTATCGCGTAAAACAATTATTAATTGTATTTTTAGTTTATTAGAACAAAGAGGGTTTTTGAAACGCAGTTGGAATAAGATAAATTTACCTTGTACATATATTAATTTATCAATTGAACGAATCTCGAAATTTGATTTCTTACCTATTATTGCACAAATAAAAGGAAAAGAAATTTCATATAAATTATATGGGGATACAGAGTGGCAAACGATTGATCGTTTATTATTACATGTAAATAAACATAATACCTTTTTACCTCAGCCTTCAAAACGGAATGATATGGGGATTCAATTTAAACAATTTGTTTCTGAAACATTAACGGAAATTTTACAACATGCAAAAGAGCAAAATGAGCAAGTATACTTCATTATAGATGCGAATGTAAGAAAACATTGGATAAAAGAGTTACAAAATAGAGAAATTGATATAGATACTTTCCCTGACATTGTTCCAGATTTGCTAAAAGTTCCAAACTTAAATGCTGTAAGAATAAATACATCTTTTGATGTACCAAAATACGGTACGATAGAATGTGATGACGTACTGGATAGTACGGGTTTATATATAGATCAAAAAGGAATGTATTATAGCACTGGTGAGTATTCATCTAATGGTAGCGAAACATTATATCGATATATACTGGAAATATTACCGCTAGGTGTAAAAGCTGTTGAAAGGAACTATATTGCCAAAATGGTACATTACTTGTGCTGTAATTCAAGTATGCTTTTGGAAAAGAATATACACATGCCATATTCCATGCATATGGCGAAAGTAATAAAGAGCTATATGACGGATATAGATGCAAGAGAGTTTAAAGAGTTTGATGATGAATTGGATGTAGATATTATAAAAATAGAAAAGAAAGATTCAATTATTCTACTTTAAATAATAATAGACAAATCGATGGAGGATATGAGAGCCGGCATATAAGCCTTTATCGATGAGTTATACTGTTGAGGTACTAAGAAAGTTGGTATATATGTTGGTAATAAGCCAGCATATCCTTGCGATTTTTGGCGTACACGGAAACAGGAAATGTACCTGGTATCGGTAATTGTGATTTAAATCAATTGATAGGAGGAAAGCTGCTTTCTTGGTTTACTGGAGCAGTGCAAGAGGAAGTTCAAACAACTAAACTAAATATCATCCAATCAGGAGCATTTTCAAGAGAGTATATTGAAGATGTTATGGGAGCATTGACATCGTTAAGAATGACAGCTAAGTTCATTTTACAACCTGATGGATTAGCATATTTTATTTCTGATCCAACTTCAGATGCTCAATTAAATGCGATGAAGGAGTACCTTGATCGTAGAGATTGGTGGTATGAGTATTTGAAGTAAAACAAAAGGATAGCTTAATCAAAAATAACAGCCGACTCGATATAAATGATTCGGCTGTTATTTTATTAACTATGACAACAATTCCTCTACTCCGACACCATCTATTAACAATGCATTTAATGAAGGAGCTATTTTAATTGCTTCTTCAATATCTAAATCTCCAAAATCCACTGTATATAATCCGAATCCTTCTTTTCCATCTACATATAATAATGCTTTTCCGCCTTCATCATCACCGATTGCCAGTGAATTTGGTATATATTTTTGAATATCATGTGCTTTATTCATCTCTATGCAATCAGTAGGGGCCAAAATACGTATGTAAAGTTCATTTTGTACATTAATCTCTGCGTTTGTACAATTTTGGATTACTTCTAAATAATCTAATGGTACATCTATTGATGAGAACTTTTGTAATTCTTGAATGGCCTCTTTACTCGCTGGTGATTCCTGAGCTTCTAAAGTGAAGGAATCGTTTAATTTTTCTAGAATATTCATTAATGATCAATCCTTTCATACTCTTGGGTGATATGAAGTTAAGTGAGATTTACTATGTAATAGCAAATGAAACCTATGTATATGTGAAGTGAAAAAGGTTCTCTTAACTGAGAACCTTTTTATTTATCTCCAACGCCATTCTATTTCATTTGAATCAAAGTAGACGGCAGGTATTCCAATTCCCTCTAATTGATTATTTTTAGATACAAACCAATTGTTTTCATCCAATAGGATTGGATTTACATCATCTAAAGGCGGATTATTTTCATCTACCATTTTGTTAAGAAACTCTTTGAAATCAGAAATGTTATTAGTGAAATTAATATTTCCATACATCCAAAAACCATCACCATTTACATTTGAAATGTCTCCTAAATGTATATCTTTAAAGTATAGTTTCATAGCGAATATCCCTCTCATTTCTTAATGTTAAAATATTTACTAGGAATTTCTCCTCTAATAAGGTATTCAGTATCTCTTTTAGTCCAATTTAAAGCGAGATTTTTCCAGTGATCTGTAGTGGCGGAATCTTGCTTTATTAAACGCTCTATTTGCTTAGGGCTTAAAATAGCAACATCTTTTACTTCACCGTCCCTAATCCCCTTTCTTAGAGCAGGTAAATCAATATCAATAATATTTTTACCATAATTACTTGCAACCTCAGGTTTTATCGAGAAACTAGTATAAGGACTATTATGTTTTGCTCCTCTGCGATATCCACCTAAGATATGTTCAGTTACAGTTACTTGTCGGCCTTTATACATCCCTTCTTTATTTGCTGGGATTAGGTTTCCGTTCTCACCAATATGTGGTTTACCGATACCATTTGGTCTTGTTGCTGCTTTTAAGTAATCTTCTCCTCGTAAAAGGTTTTTACTTTCTATTGCAGCATGCGTCATCTTAACGCCTTTTCCCACTTTAGCAAGTTTCCCGACTGGTGTAAGACCTGCTACTGCCATTCCACCCGCAAAGATTCTATCCCAGGTTGATAGTTTTTCACCAGTAGATGGATCAACACCATCCCACGCTCTTTTAATATCATACTCACCACTTATTTCACCAGCTATATCTCGAGCTAGTTTACCGCCATCAAAACCTTTTTCTTCAGAGGAAGGTTTATCACACATTGCATCTTCTTCCATTGTAACATCTTGATTATCTGTGTTGCGGAATTTTTCGGCAATTCGTTTCAAATCTTCTTCCACTTTTATAATCGAATTGATAGATGTAAAAGCTTTTGGTCTCGCATCATTGAACATTTGAACGAATTGTTGATTAGAGGCACCAATCCATTGAAAACACAA
>NZ_BOQB01000196.1 GCF_018332475.1 Bacillus sanguinis
ATGTATCCCGCAAGTACACGGTGCTTCTTGGCAAGTTTTAAATTATGTAAAAGAAAAATTAGAAATTGAAATGAATGCAGCAACAGATAATCCGCTAATCTTTGATGGTGGGGAAAAAGTAATTTCGGGTGGTAATTTCCATGGTCAACCGATTGCGTTTGCGATGGACTTCCTAAAAGTAGGAATGGCGGAACTTGCAAATATTTCAGAACGTCGTATTGAACGTTTAGTAAATCCGCAATTAAATGATTTACCGCCATTTTTAAGTCCAGAACCAGGACTTCAGTCTGGTGCGATGATTATGCAATATGCTGCAGCATCACTAGTTTCTGAAAATAAAACGTTAGCACATCCGGCGAGTGTTGATTCAATCCCGTCATCAGCTAACCAAGAAGATCACGTAAGTATGGGAACAATCGCTTCACGCCATGCACATCAAATTATTCAAAATGTAAGACGTGTTCTTTCAATTGAAATGATTTGTGCGATGCAAGCAGCGGAATATCGTGGTATTGAAAACATGAGTACAGTGACGAAGAGCTTCTACCATCAAGGTCGTCAGCAAGTACCTTCTATTACAAATGACCGTATATTCTCAACAGATATTGAAAATATTACGCATTGGTTAAAAACGAATTATTCGATAAAAGAAAGATTAGATGTAAACGCAGCACTATAAAATGAGAAAAGGGAGAGATTGAAATGGAAAAACTACAACAAACAATTCGCGCGCCAAGAGGTACAGAGTTACAAACGAAAGGGTGGGTGCAAGAAGCTGCACTTCGTATGTTAATGAACAATTTAGATCCTGAAGTTGCTGAAAAGCCAGAAGAATTAGTTGTATATGGCGGAATTGGCCGTGCAGCTCGTAACTGGGAAAGCTATCAGGCGATTGTAGATTCATTAAAAACGTTAGAAAGCGATGAAACATTACTTGTTCAATCAGGAAAACCAGTTGCTATTTTTAAATCACATGAAGATGCACCGCGCGTTCTTTTAGCGAACTCAAACTTAGTACCGAAGTGGGCGAACTGGGATCACTTCCGTGAACTAGAGAAAAAAGGTCTTATGATGTACGGACAAATGACAGCAGGTAGCTGGATTTATATTGGAACACAAGGGATTTTACAAGGAACATATGAAACATTTGGTGAAGCGGCACGTCAACATTTCGATGGTTCATTAAAAGGTACATTAACACTTACTGCTGGTTTAGGTGGTATGGGTGGTGCACAACCTCTTGCTGTAACGATGAACGGCGGTGTTGTTATTGCTATTGATGTTGATAAGCGCAGCATCGATCGTCGTATTGAAAAGAGATACTGTGATATGTATACAGAATCGTTAGAAGAAGCATTAACGGTTGCGAACGAGTATAAAGAGAAGAAAGAACCAATTTCAATTGGTTTATTAGGAAATGCGGCAGAAATTTTACCAGAGCTAGTGAAGCGTAATATTACGCCAGATTTAGTTACGGATCAAACATCTGCTCATGACCCATTAAACGGTTATATTCCAGTAGGTTACACGTTAGAAGAAGCAGCAAAACTTCGTGAAGAAGATCCAGAACGTTACGTACAATTATCAAAAGAAAGCATGACAAAACATGTAGAAGCAATGCTTGCTATGCAAGCAAAAGGCGCAATTACATTTGATTATGGAAATAACATTCGCCAAGTTGCTTTCGATGAAGGTTTGAAAAATGCATTTGATTTCCCAGGATTCGTTCCAGCATTTATCCGTCCATTATTCTGCGAAGGAAAAGGACCATTCCGTTGGGTAGCACTTTCTGGTGATCCAGAAGATATTTATAAAACAGACGAAGTAATTTTACGTGAATTCGCTGACAATGAGCATTTATGTAACTGGATTCGTATGGCACGTCAGCAAGTTGAATTCCAAGGTCTTCCATCACGTATTTGTTGGCTTGGTTACGGTGAGCGCGCGAAATTTGGTCGCATCATTAATGAAATGGTTGCAAATGGTGAATTATCAGCACCGATCGTTATCGGCCGTGACCATTTAGATTGCGGATCAGTAGCATCTCCAAACCGTGAAACAGAAGCGATGAAAGATGGTAGTGATGCAGTAGCAGACTGGCCAATTTTAAATGCATTAATTAACAGTGTAAACGGTGCAAGTTGGGTATCTGTTCACCACGGTGGCGGTGTTGGTATGGGTTATTCACTTCATGCTGGAATGGTTATCGTTGCAGATGGAACAGAAGCAGCAGCTAAACGTATTGAGCGCGTATTAACTTCTGATCCTGGTATGGGTGTTGTTCGTCACGTTGATGCAGGATATGACTTAGCTGTGGAAACTGCGAAAGAAAAAGGCGTAAACATTCCAATGATGAAATAAGGAGGAGAAAACATGCTGGACACTTTACTAATAAATATCGGTCAATTACTAACAATGGATCAAGAAGATGGCTTGTTAAGACGGGAAGCGATGAACACGCTTCCTGTTATCGAAAACGGTGTGATTGGAATTGAAAATGGCGTAATTACTTTCGTTGGAACAGCGGAAGAAGCGAAAGGATTACAAGCGAAGGAAGTTATTGATTGCGGCGGGAAAATGGTTTCTCCTGGTCTTGTTGATCCGCATACTCACCTTGTATTTGGTGGATCTCGTGAAAATGAAATCGCGCTAAAATTACAAGGAGTTCCGTACTTAGAAATTTTAGAAAAAGGCGGAGGTATTCTTTCAACTGTAAATGCAACGAAACAGGCGTCGAAAGAAGAACTTGTTCAAAAAGCGAAATTTCATTTAGACCGTATGCTATCTTTCGGAGTTACAACTGTAGAAGCGAAGAGTGGTTACGGATTAGATGATGAGACGGAATGGAAACAATTAGAGGCAACCGCACAATTACAAAAAGAGCATCCAATTGATTTAGTTTCCACGTTTTTAGGTGCTCATGCAGTTCCGAAAGAGTATAAAGGTAGATCAAAAGAATTTTTACAATGGATGCTAGACTTATTGCCAGAAATGAAAGAGAAGCAATTAGCTGAATTCGTTGATATTTTCTGCGAAACAGGTGTGTTCTCTGTCGAAGAATCAAAAGAGTTTTTATTAAAAGCGAAAGAACTTGGCTTTGATGTGAAAATTCATGCAGATGAAATCGACCCACTTGGTGGTGCGGAAGCAGCAGCTGAAATTGGTGCAGCATCAGCTGACCATCTAGTTGGTGCTTCTGATAAAGGAATTGAAATGCTTGCAAACTCTAATACAGTAGCCACTTTATTACCAGGAACAACTTTCTATTTAAATAAAGAAAGCTTTGCCCGCGGTCGTAAAATGATTGATGAAGGTGTTGCAGTTGCATTAGCTACAGACTTTAACCCAGGCAGCTGCCCAACTGAAAACATTCAGCTTATTATGAGCATCGCAATGCTGAAGCTGAAAATGACACCAGAAGAAGTTTGGAATGCAGTAACAGTTAACTCTTCTTACGCAATTAATCGTGGTGATGTAGCTGGGAAAATTAGAGTTGGTCGCAAGGCAGATGTAGTTTTATGGGATGCTTACAATTATGCTTACGTACCGTATCATTACGGCGTAAGTCATGTGAATACAGTATGGAAGAATGGTAATATTGCATATACAAGAGGTGAACAATCGTGGAGCACGGCCACTATTTAAAGAAGAATGCAAAGTTTATCGATCGTGAAGTGACGAAATGGAGTGAGATGATTAAAGATTGGGAGGAAGGTGTAGAAATATTCGGTGCCGCCTTAATTGGAGCACCCCTCTCTAAACCATCTATTAGTCATTCAGGAGCAAGTTTTGCTCCAAAAACAATTCGTGCGATGTTAGATGCATATAGCACGTACGCAATTACAGAAGAACACGACATGAAAGAAAGTGTCTTATATGATTGCGGCGATATTACGATGCATGTAACGGATATAAAAGAAAGTCATAACAGAATTGCAAAAACAGTTGGCCATATTACGAAAGTAAATCCGAGCATGATACCAATCGTTCTTGGCGGTGATCACTCGATTAGTTTTCCGAGTATAACAGGATTTGCAAACAGTAAAGGAAAGGTCGGTATTATTCAATTTGATGCCCATCATGATTTACGTAATTTAGATGATGGTGGTCCGTCAAATGGTACACCGTTTCGTAGTTTACTAGAAAATGGTGTCATTACAGGAAAACAGCTCGTTCAAATCGGTATTCGTAATTTTTCAAACGCGCGAGCGTACCATGAATATGCAAAAGAACATGGCGTGACAGTGTATACAATGAAAGATGTACGAGCGCGAGAAATAAAAGATATTATGACGGAAAGTATTGAATTATTAAGAAAGCAAGGCGTGACTTCTATTTACATTTCTCTTGATATGGACGTACTAGATCAAGCTTTTGCACCAGGTTGCCCAGCAATTGGCCCTGGGGGAATGGACAGTACGACTTTACTTGATGCAATTGAATTTCTTGGTAAAGAACCGCTCGTTCAAGGAATGGATATTGTAGAAATTGATCCAACCCTTGATTTCAGAGATATGACGAGCCGAGTAGCTGCGCAAGTGATTATGAGTTTTCTTTTAGCGAGGGAAACAGTTCGTAAGCAGATTAGTATATAGGCGTGAAGTTAATAGAGAATTTTTACCGATTCCGTATAAAAAACACATTACTACTCATATGTAGTAATGTGTTTTTATGTAAAAAGAGAAGGTGAAATTAGAATGCATATATATGTGGAAAAATTAATAAGATTGCGGGTTTTTAGTGATATTATACGAGTTTATTTTCTTAGTTTGAAAGGATTGACATGAAAAATAATTTTATGATAAAATAAAAATTTTGCTAAAAAAACGAATTTGTGATAAGATTGAGAAGGTTACCATATATGGAGGTGGATTATTTGTTTCAAATTGGCGATAACATTGTTTATCCAATGCACGGAGCAGGTATAATTAAAGCCATAGAAGAGAAGGAAATCGCAGGAGAAAAACAACAGTATTATGTTATAAAAATGTCGGGTAGTAATATGGAAGTAATGATTCCAGCAGGAAGAATATTGAGCTCAAATATACGACCAGTCACAGATATAACGGCAATAGCACACATATTGAATATTTTTCAACATGGAGAATCAGATAGATTACTTACGTGGAAACAAAGGTATAAATTGAACACTGATAAAATAAAGACGGGTAAAATACAAGAAGGTGCTGAAGTTGTACGTGATTTATTACGTATGCAGAAAGAAAAAGCACTTAATGCAAGCGAAAAGAAAATGTTAGATAACGCACACGAATTTTTGATTAGTGAACTAGGATTAATTGAAGGTATCACAGAAAGTCAAATAAAAAGCTTTTGTTAAGATTCATTACAAATAATGTATTATATCCCAAAAAAGATTTTGAATTTTTTGGGAGCATAATTATAGAAAATTAATCCTTTCAAAGACATTCAACTCTTTCAAGCCACTTTTAGAGCATTAACCTCTTTTGTTATTACTACAATCAAATCCATTTTTATTTTTTAATTCTTTACGAATGTTCGAAGTTTAATGAAACACTTCGATAGAATAGTTACTTGATTTTTGCAATCCTGATTCACACTGGCACGGACGAGGAGCCGTAAGGATGAAAGAGAGGTAGGGCTTTCATTGTTTTAGGTATATATAAGTTATTATTTTTAGAAGAATACCGAACTACTTTCACCTCTATTGTTAAAGTTTTTTTATATGTGAAGAGATAAACGAATCGTTAGCCACATATGGTCAACTAAAAAAGGTTTCCTGCCTAGGAAACCTTTTTTTAGTTGTATCATTCTATTTTTTGATATTCGAATGTTTGATGGTAAAGGCGTATAAATTGACGTTACTATCTAAAAGTAAGTATGATGCGTTTATAGTAAGAATTTTTTAGGGGGAAGAAAAATGACAAGTTCAAATAATAAAGCGGCAAGTATTTATGAAGGAACAAATATAAACGCTTGGGGGTCTTTTGAAAATATTGAAGAAACGAAGTTGTTTAATCCGATTCAAATTGGATCTTGGTCTCTTCGTAATCGCATAGCGATGGCACCGATGACGAGATGTTTCGCAAATCATGAAACAGGAGTCGTTGGTGCTGATGTAGTCGAGTATTATAGAAAGCGTGCAGCTGATGGAGTTGGATTAATTATTACAGAGGGAATCGTCATTAGCCCAAGAGCAAAAGGTAATCCGGGAGTACCAGGAATTTATACACAAGAACAAATCGATTCGTGGAAGCCTGTTACAGAGGCAGTACATAAAGAGGGTGGAACGATTATTGCTCAAATATGGCATGTTGGCCGTATGAGTCATCACGAAATAATTGGTGGACAAATGCCGCAAGCGCCGTCTGCTATTGCTGCAGAGGGAAATGTTCCGCGTTTTCGTAAACCGTTTGATACACCAGAAGCAATGACGTTAGAAGAAATACAAGAAGTTATCGGTCAATACGCACGAGCTGCGAAGAATGCAATTGAAGCTGGATTTGATGGGGTAGAAATTCATGGTGCACATGGATATTTAATCGATCAATTTACTTATGAGTTTGCAAATAAGCGTACTGATAAATACGGCGGTGACTTAAAGCAACGGTTAACGTTTATGAAAGAAGTAACGGTGGCTGTAATAGAAGCTGTTGGTGCTGATAAAACACTTCTTCGTTTCTCTGCCTTTAAAGGTGATAATCCTACTTATATGTGGGAAAATCCTGAGCTTGCAATTGAAACGTTTGTAGCTATGTTCAAAGAAGTTGGTTTAACGATGATTCACCCTTCAACGATGAATTATACGGCAGTGATTGCTGACGGAAAGAATTTTCATCAATTAGTAAGAAAATATTGGGATGGTACGATCGTTGGGGTTGGTAATTTGAATCCGAAAGAGGCTGAAGAAGCGTTGCAAGAAGGAACGATTGATGTAGCGGCATTCGGAAGACCTTTAATTGCTAATCCAGACTTTGTTCATCGAATTAAAAATGCTGAAAGTTTAGTTGAATATGATGCGAAAGAGCATCTTGCTACATTAATTTGAATAAAGATAAAAGGAGAACACCTGATGTGTTCTCCTTTTATTATGGATTTTCATAGGAGGAAGCGGGATGAGTGAAACGCTACTCGTTATTATTAGTATATTGCTCTTATTGATGCTACTATTAATCATTTTTTTTATTATTACATTTTTCATAAAAAAACGGACGCATCATTCTATATTAAAGCTGCATCCATACTTAGGAAGAATGCGTTATTTACTTGAAAAGATAGGACCTGAATTTAGGCAATATTGGTTTGATCATGATACGGATGGAAAGCCTTTTTCGCGTTATGATTTTCAAAGTGTAATGTTTCTAGCGAAGTACCGTTCGGAAATACTTGGTTTTGGATCAAAACGAGATTTTGATGCATCTGGCTATTATATTGCTAATACATTATTTCCGATATTAACAGAAGAATTACGTGTGAATGTAACGCAAGAACGTGAAGGGAAAAAGTATGTGATTCATAAAGAAGGGTTATTTTCACGGAGAGAAAAATTGACAGCGGATACAACGAATCTTTGGTTATATGAAGAAGACGATGCAATTATCGTCGGTGAAAATCGTAAATATCCATGGAAACTGTATGGCATGTTTGGCGCATCAGCAACTTCTTACGGTTCGATTGGCGAAAATTATATTTTAGCGAGTGGGTTTGGAGCGAAAATGGCTGGCGGTTCGTGGATTAATACTGGTGAAGGTGGTGTTATTCCAGAGCATTTACATACGGGTGCAAATATCATTGCACAAATTGGTCCGGGTTTATTTGGATATCGTGATGAGGACGGTAATTTTTCAATAGAGAAATTTATGGGGAAAGCGAAAGAAAGTAATATTAAAGCATTTGAATTGAAATTTGGGCAAGGTGCGAAAATACGTGGTGGCCATCTAGAAGGACAAAAAGTAAATGCAAAGATTGCTTCTGTTCGGAATGTACGAGAAGGTGAGACAATTAATTCACCGAATCGATTTACATTTTTAAATAATGCAGCAGATACGCTTTATTTTATTCAGCGCTTGCAAGAAAACGGCGGTAAACCTGTCGGTATGAAAATTGTAATTGGACAGCAGGAGCCGCTGGAAGATTTATTCAAAACGATGAAAGAGTTAAACATCTATCCAGATTTCATTACAATTGATGGTTCAGAAGGTGGGTCAGGTGCAACGTATAAATCGATGGCAGATAGTATGGGAATGCCGCTTATTCCAGCGTTACTAACTTGTATTGATAAAGCGAATCATTATGGTGTTCGGGATAAATTCAAAGTGTTTGCCTCGGGAAAATTAATTACACCAGATAAAGTGGCAATTGCTTTAGCGATTGGAGCAGATGCTGTAAATTCAGCACGCGGGTTTATGATGGCAAGTGGCTGTATTATGGCGCTTCAATGTAATTCGGGACAATGTCCATCTGGAGTGGCGACGACGAATCCGCATTATCAAAAAGCGTTAGATCCGTATGAGAAGAAATGGCGCGTAATGAATTATGTTGTTAGTATGAGATACAGTTTATTCTCACTTGCAGCAGCAGCGGGAGTAAAGAGTCCGCGCCATTTAACGAGAGAGCATATTGTGTTTAAAGATGAGGTGGGGAGAGTAGTTCCTCTTTCGGAATTGTTTCCTACTAGTAAATGAAGATAAGCTATATCGAATAAATTAAAAGTCATACATTTTGGATTCAGTTCATTTGTATGGCTTTTTTATTTGAAAAATAGGCGTAATTAATTTCTGAATATTTTTATTTTAATTTCTTTTGAAAGCAGGGTAATCCGCTGGGATAAAGGCGTTTATAAAGGTTTTCACATGCAGTGAAAAGGGCTTGTTCACTTGAAAGAACAAAAAATGTTTGTTAAGGTAGGGAACCATAAGCGAAAACAAGAAAATAGAAAAAGTCAGTTTTCGAAATTTTGAATGGCTTATGTAACTAAGGGAGAGATTTGGTGAAGATTGAAATTATGGTTTCGCTTGCTATTTATATGGCAGGTATGTTGTATATCGGTTATTGGTCTTATAAGAAGACATCGGATTTATCAGATTATATGTTAGGCGGAAGGGGACTCGGTCCAGCAGTTACAGCTTTATCAGCTGGTGCTTCTGACATGAGTGGTTGGATGCTAATGGGATTACCTGGTGCGATGTATGCAACAGGATTATCAAGTGTATGGATTGCGATAGGTTTATTAATAGGTGCTTATGCAAACTATTTAATTTTGGCCCCGCGTTTGCGAACGTATACAGAAGTGGCAAATGATTCAATTACGATTCCAGACTTTTTAGAGAATCGATTTAAAGATCGTACGAAAATACTTCGTTTTGTCTCCGCTATCGTCATTTTAGTATTTTTCACATTTTATGCGTCGGCTGGTTTAGTTTCAGGTGGACGTTTGTTTGAAAATTCTTTTAACCTTGATTATAAAATTGGTTTATTTGTAACTGTCGGTGTCGTAGTTGCTTATACACTATTCGGTGGCTTTTTAGCAGTAAGTTGGACTGACTTTGTGCAAGGTTGTATTATGTTTATTGCTCTTGTATTAGTTCCAATTGTAGCTTTTACAGATGTCGGTGGTGTAACAGAAACATTCAATACAATTAAGCAAGTTGATGCATCGCATTTAGATATGTTTAAAGGGACTACAATACTTGGTATTATTTCATTTTTAGCATGGGGTCTTGGGTATTTTGGTCAACCACATATTATTGTCCGCTTTATGGCAATTACCTCTATTAAAGATTTGAAAACTTCTCGTAGAATCGGTATCGGTTGGATGACGATTTCAATTATAGGTGCAATGCTTACTGGTCTAGTTGGTATTGCTTATTACGCTAAAAATAATGCGACATTACAAGATCCGGAAATGGTCTTTGTAACATTCTCAAATATTCTATTTCATCCGTACATTACTGGGTTTTTACTATCAGCTATTTTAGCTTCGATTATGAGTAGTATTTCCTCACAATTACTTGTTATTTCAAGTGCTGTAACGGAAGATTTCTATAAAACATTTTTCCGTCGTAACGCAAGTGATAAAGAACTTGTATTTATCGGTAGGATGTCAGTATTAGTAGTAGCGATGATTGCAGTTGTTTTAGCGTATCATCCAAGTGATACAATTTTAACGCTTGTTGGATATGCTTGGGCAGGATTTGGATCAGCATTCGGACCAGCAATTTTATTAAGTTTATATTGGAAGAGAACGAACAAATGGGGCGTTCTTGCTGGGATGATTGTAGGTGCAGTAGTTGTAATTACTTGGGTACAAATTCCAAGTTTAAAAGCAACTATGTATGAAATGGTACCTGGATTCTTCTGTAGCTTATTAGCTGTTATTGTTGTAAGTTTAGTAACGAAAGAACCAGTGAAAGCAATTCATCGTGAATTTACTGAGATGGAAGCAGTACTGGAAGAGGAAACGAAATAATTAGCGAAGAGAGTAAACGAAATTGGCGTTTACTCTCTTTTTATTTAAAATGAAAATAAGGGACTTATTGACAACTAAAAGTAAGTAACTAATAATAAATTTGAGCGCGAGGTAATT
>NZ_BOQB01000197.1 GCF_018332475.1 Bacillus sanguinis
AGATGACTGTAAGAGCTAGCTTTGATGATGGGACTTCTAAAGAGTTAGCATTGTATGATGCTAAAACTTCAGATCGTATAAACGTTAGCGTTGCATCCAAAGGACCGGTGACCAGAGGTTATTCGGGTCATGAATGGATAATGGTAGGGGATAGTGCGTACACTTCTAAAGAAATGGTAATTAAATAAATATCAACAAAAACCGTGAAAAAGGATAAATACCTTTTTCACGGTTTTTAAAATGAGGAGGATATATGAATCTAGTATTAAAAGAAATAGTGGTGAACAAAACAATATTCATTATGTTATTTATTGGATTTGTATTGACAATATGGCCAATCCTAATCGCGATGTCGACGCGAGATTATTATGATGAGAAATTTTATGATAGTAAAAATGGTTATTTTAATTATTACTATTCTGTTCAACTTACTAATATGGGGGAAATCAATTTCGAACAATTTCAGACGTTAGTAGAATCTAATTTTAAAAACGCTAGTGTTATTACAAATGATATTCGTATTACTATTCCGGATATGGGCCACGTAATAATGAATGGTCTCCTTAATAAAAATTGGTCTCCACCTTTGCTAAAAGGTTCCCAGATGGGACAAAATGAAAAAAATAGTGTAATAGTGGGAAAGAAAATTTATAAGGATATGGAAACAATAAAATTATTTAATAAGGAATATACAGTTAAAGGCGTAGCTGGAGAAAATACTGGATATGAGTATAATATTAAAATTTTCGTCTCTCTAAATGACATGCCAGATGAAGTGAAACAAATGATACAAAAAGATAATACATTCCAAATGATTGTTCGTTCTAACGAAAACCCTATCAAGGAAATAGAAACTTTCATACAGCATATGAAACAGAACAATAAAGATATAAATGCCAAAGTGATTAGTGAAAAAGAGAACTATGAGAAGGAAAAAAACTCAAGTGAAGCCGTAGAAGAGCTACTCAGTTTTCCATATAGGCTTTTATGTATAGCTTTCATTACCAGTATAATAGTAAGTTATTATTGGATTTATACGAAGAAAAAAAGTTTGTCGTTAAGGAAAGCTTTGGGAGCAAGTAATGTAAATCTTTTTATTTTTATATTTAGTCAATTATTTTTATGTGCAATCACTGCATCAGCCTGTGCAATATGCATACAATGGATTTTTAGCATTTTGAGTGAAAATATTATAGAGTTTACAAGTTATAGTATTAGTTTACAGTCTACTCATATTGTAATGTGTGTATTTCTTTCACTTACTATAGCTTTCATTCTCTCTGTAATACCATTTGTATATGTGCTTAAAAGTGAACCTGCTAAAGCATTAAAGGAGTAAAAATGATGAGAATAAAAAGTGCGTTCATAGCATTAAAAAAGAGATTTCTATTTTCCGTACTTCTTCTAATACAGATTACATTTGGATTAGCAACTATAACGAGTTCAATTAATGTATTTTATAATTTACACTATCTAAACGATAAATCCAGCTCGGTATTAAATGTGGATAAAACATATTTAGTTACTTTTGAAATGACGACAGATAGATTACAAAGCAATCAATTTAATGAAGAGAAAATTCAATCGGTTTATAATACAATTCATCAAAATAAAGATGTGATTTCGTATGGTACATACGAGGAGCGAGTTATTGAAATAGAGTCAAGTAATAGACCATTTCAAAACAGTATGATTACTGATTTGAAACATAAAACGTTTCACGATGAAAGACCTACTATTAAAACAATTTTTGTAGATGAAAATTACTATAGAATGTTACGTTTACCTTTAAAACCTGAAGAAGGTTTCTCGTATGATGACTTTCAAAAAAATAGTGAAGAAAAAACAAAAGTTTTAATGGGTTCTTACTTTAAGAAATATTTTCAAGTTGGGGATACAATTAATAATCAATATACAATTATAGGGTTTTTGCCAGAAAATAAATTTATCGTAAATAATAATATGACGAACACATATTTGAAGTTGGATTACGCAATGATAATGCCTATGTCATTTGATAGATTTGAAAAATATGAAGCAATGTTTTTAAGACTACATCAAAGTACAGTTTTGTATTTACAAAAAGGTGCAGATGTAAAGAAACTAGAAGACTCAATTCAACTTAAAGGAAACGGCGGTACGTTTCATTTAAAAAGTTTAGGTGATGAAATAAATGAAGATGTTACTCTTAACGGCTATTCTGAAATACCTCAACTTATAGTAGGAATCTTATTCATTGTATTCTCGATCGTCGGAATTGTAGTAACGACCATTGTTTCTATCTTGATGAGAAAGCGGGAATTTGGTATAAAAATTGCTTTTGGCGAAAGTAAATTTGGTATGTTTATTCAAATTCTTTTAGAGAACATTATTGTAGCAATAACTGGCTTAGGAATGTCAATAGCTTACTTTTCATGGAGGTATGGGGTTCTATTACAAATGTCGAAAGATTTAAAGGAAGCAACGGTATTAGACTTTAAATTGGATATGCCTATATTGTTTTTAGTATTTCTTTTCTTATTATTAATTATCATTGTCTCGAATGTAATTGTCTTCTTGTTTATTAGAAAGCTTGAACCGAAAATATTAATAGGTGGGATGGAATAATGGGGTTAATTGAACTAAAAGATATTAAGAAGGTGTATAGTAATAAGAATCACAATACGTTCGCGTTAAACGGTATAAATTTAACGATAAATAAGGGCGAAATTATAGCGGTAATGGGGCGATCAGGCTCAGGGAAGAGTACATTACTAAATGTTATAGGGTTAATTGATATGCCAAATGAGGGTGAATATACGTTAAATGGAAAATCATTAACTGAAATTAGAGCAAATAAAGTTCATAGGACAAGAAATGAAATGATCGGATTTGTTTTTCAATATTTTGCTTTGTTAAAAGAACATACTGTACTAGATAATGTAGTGCTACCACTCACATATAGAAAGCTAAAGAAATGGGAAAGAGAAAATAAGGCGAAGTTCTATTTAGAAAAAGTAGGGTTAAAAGAACACATGCATAAAACACCGGACGAGCTATCAGGTGGACAACAGCAGCGCGTCGCAATTGCAAGAGCGTTAGTAGGCGAACCAGAATTAATATTGGCAGATGAACCGACAGGGAATTTAGATAGAAAAACGGGAGAAGAAATTATGAGTTTGCTATTACAACTGAATGAAGAAGGGCGAACAATTATTATTGTAACGCATGATATGGAAGTAGCGAATAATTGTAATAGAATTATTGAATTAGTTGATGGGGAAATTGTGCAGAGTTAAAAATTCAACTAAGATACATCAAAAAAATTGTTTTTTATTTAAGAATCCATGTTGATTTATTTTTCAAAATGGATTCTATTTTTGTTTCTAGAATTAAAGTAAAATAACAAATCCCCCGTAACTTTTTACGACTGAAATTCGTTTAACAAAAGAAAGGATTTTTAATGATGAATGGGGGAGAACCATGAAAATTTTAATACTAGGTGGTACACGTTTTTTAGGAAGAGCTTTTGTAGAAGAGGCTTTACAGAGAGGGCATGAAGTTACATTATTTAATCGTGGAACAAACCGGGAGATTTTTCTAGAAGTGGAGCAGCTTATCGGTGACAGAAATGGTGATGTATTAAGTTTAGAAAATCGAAAATGGGATGTTGTCATAGATACATGTGGGTTTTCTCCACATCATATTAGAAATGTTGGAGAAGTACTTAAAGATAATATTGAACACTATATATTCATCTCAAGCCTTTCCGTATATAAAGATTGGATTCCGCATGACATAAAAGAAGACTATATGTTACAACCTGAACCGACGGCTGAACAAATAAAGGCTGTAGAAAATGGTGAAGTATCTCCTTATGAGCATTATGGTGCGCTGAAAGTATTATGCGAAAAAGAAGCAGAGAAATATTGGCCGGGGCGTGCTTTACACGTAAGAGCAGGACTTCTTTCAGGAATGTTTGATTATACAGATCGACTTCCATACTGGATTCAGCGTGTAGCAAAGGGAGGAGAAGTGTTAGTTCCAGGAAGAAAAGACCGTCCAGTGCAGATAGTTGATATAAAAGACGTCGCAAATTGGGGACTAAACATGGCAGAAAACAAAAATGCAGGTACATTCAATGTAACAGGTCCAAATTATGATTTGACGATGGAAGAGCTATTAAATACGTGTAAAAAGGTTATGAATAGTGATGCTGAATTCGTTTGGGTAGAGGAATCGTTTATGAATGAACATAATGTGCAGCCTTGGACAGAAATGCCTTTATGGCTTCCGGAAACTTTTCCGTTAGAAGGGGAAACGAAGCCGTGGAAAGGCGGGTTTACTATAAGTATCGAGAATGCTGTGAAAGAAGGGCTTACTTTTAGAAGAATAGAAGAGACAGTTACAGACGTGTATGAGTGGATGAAGAGTATGGAAGAATGGGAATTAAAAGCAGGTATTTCAGGGGAAAGAGAAAAGAAATTATTGGATAAGTGGTATAAAATAAAGAGAGTTTAAATAAGGATCTTGTGAAAAAAGGACTCTGTTTATAGGCTAAACAGAGTCCTAATATGAATCTACCACTCAAACGGTTCTTCCCCGTATATTTCCCATAGCTTAGGAAACATCTTCTTCAAACCTTCTGCGTCATCTTCATTCCAGTCGAATTCAATATCTATATCGTCGAATGTCTCATTAGATAAGACATGATAAAGTGTAAAGTAAGTATCATTTTCATCTCCCGTTTTTTCTGCATATACAGTGTAACCGAAATATAAAGAAAGTTCTTCAATGTTCGGAACGTCATACTCACTCAAATTTTCTAATACAGGTATTAATCGTTCTGGATCTTCAATACACGCATCGTAAGTTTCTTTTCCTTGATATAATAACCACCCGCGGAAGTAATCAAAACAATCGTCCGAACAGCCACCTAAAATAATATAGGCAGCTGCCCATAAGCGCGACGTATAGGAATCTTTTAAAATACGATGCATATGCGTATCAAAAGCTACAATTTCGTGTACAGTACGTTTGGCAAGGTGAGAAGTAAGCCATTCTATTTGTTCTTCTTGGTCTTCACCTTTCGTTTTGGCACGATTAAGTAGCTCCCAAAATTCTTCTTCTTTTATCGTTTTTTCTTTTATGTAATCTTCCCCAGGGAACGGGTCTGTATATCCTTTTTTACGTTTGGAAGCAACTAGTTTGTTAGCTTCTTTCATACATTCTTCTTCGGTTTCAAACTCTTTCGCTTTTACACTACCAGCTGTGCCAATTTTCCCGTAAAACACAACGTAGTCTTTTTCTTTCACAACGATTTTCCAAAACTTATTTGATTTCTCGTTTTGTTGGATTAATAACGTTTCCATTCGTACCCCCATTATGTTTTTCTAGTATGCATTGTGATTGTAACATATGTATATACACTTGTAATGATAAAAAATAAGAGTTTGGAAAATTCAAAAATGATTGAATGAAGTGGATAAATTTAGTAACCTTATCTGTACAGTAATTACATAATCGTTTTGTAATAATTAGATATTAATTATATAAGGGGGCATTACGGATGGATCTTACGTTCAAAGTTGAGGAAACATGTTTTAACTACCGCGTCGGAGCAATTTGTAAACATGATAATAAAATACTTATTCTGCAAGGGGACGGTGAAGATTTTTGGTACGTACCGGGCGGTCGAGTGAAAATGCTAGAAAATAGTGAAGACGCGTTAAAACGAGAACTTGCAGAAGAAGTAGCTGTTCCTATTAAAGGGAAGAGGTTAATATGGTCAGTAGAAAATTTCTTTACACTTTCTGAGCAAAAGTTTCATGAGATTAGTTTTTATTATGAAGTAGAGCTACATGAGTTACCTGCAAATGGAGCGGAACAATATATTTTGGAAGAAGAGGGTAGAACATATTTGTTTAAGTGGGTGCCGGTAGAAGAGTTACATGCATATAATTTACAGCCTGCATTTATAAAAGAGAAAGTAAAGGATATAACAGTCCATACAGAACATATTGTTTTACAAAAGTAAATATATTCGGAGGAGAAAAAGGTGAAGGGGATTAAAAAAGAGATACATATAAATGAAAAAGTAATTTATTACACACATATCGAAAAAGGTTCTAGTACGGTTTGCTTTATGTTTTCAGGTTCAGGATACAATTATGATAAGCCGTTATTTTATTACGCGACGACGCTTATGCTTGAACATAAAATTGATGTTGTACATATTCATTATTCTTACGACGAACAAGTAATGAATAAACCAATGGAAGAAGTAACAAAAATAATGATGGATGATATTCATCCTGTAATGAAGGAAGTATTAAAAGCTGAGCAATACAACGATACTATATTTTTAGGGAAGTCACTCGGAACAATTCCAATTGCGAATGATTTAATGAAGAGAGAAGAGTTTTTACAGTCGAAAATGATATTACTGACACCGTTACTGACGTTTGATACGATTTTTGATTCTATCTTGCATAGTAATCACGAAGGGTTTTTAGTTATTGGGGATAAAGATCATCAATACAATGCAGATCAAGTTGATCAGTTACATAAAACGAATTTACAGATTGAAGTTGTCAAAAATGCAAATCATTCTGTAAATGTTGGAGAATATGAAACGGAAAATTCAATTGAGGCTATAGCGAAAATAATAGAAAAACTTAAAGAAGTTGTTAGGGCAAACTAACCTATTAATACATGCAAAAGAGGTGCGAATTGCACCTCTTTTACTTTAATAAGCCTTCAACACATAAAGCAAATAATCTTTCCAGTTCAGCGGATTATAATCAACACGTTTTCGAGTAGGGAAGGGAACCGTCAGTTCTTTGTAACCATATGGCTTCGTTGTAAATATACCTTCTCCTTCAGTAAATGAATGTAGCATTCGCTTAAAATTCTCTGTTTTCGCAACAGGTAATGAGCCTGTTAAATGGTAGGAGTCATTATTGAATATAGGCTCGCTAAAAGTTGCTGGAATAGCAGCTAGTTTATACATTGCAGTACTAATTGCATGTTCCGGTACAGTTAATTCGAATTCGTTTACTGGTTCATATACACATGTTTCAGCTTGCTTTAAAGCATCCATTAAAACGAGTGGTGTTAAGTTTCTAAAGTCACTCGCTGTTGTAACAGGGCTTGCATAACCAGTATGTGTTAACGTGACAGAAATGTCTGTAACGTCCCATCCGTACAAACCTTGTTTTAACGTTTGAAATACAGTATCTTCAATCGCTTTATGAAATGCTAATGGAAGTGATCCCAGTTCAACGCCTAACTTATATGTTATGGCAGAATTAAGTTCACCACGTTCGATTTTAAAGCCAATTGTTGCGTAAAATGGATTCGCTTTTTCGCCCATTACTTCAACGCTATTCCCTACACCTATTGGCTTCTCAATACAGACAACTCGCGTATTTGAGAAAGTCACCCGCAAATTATATTTCTCATAAAGTGTTGTTTCAATTACTTCTTTTTGTACTTCACCAAAAAGGCGAATAAATAGTTCATTATGAACATTATCTTTCCACACTTTAATGAGCGGGTCTTCTTCACATAGTTCCATAAGTGCAGCGTATAGATCATGAATTCGTTCTTTTGGTAATACTTCAATAGCAGCTTCCATTTGTGGTTCGGCAAAGTGAATATCTTTTATATAATCCGATCGTTCACCGATAATATCACCAATTTTAATATCACTCAGTCCCCATACTTTACAAAAATCGCCGCTAGGAACGGTAGAAGTTTGAACGGCATTTCCGTTATGAAACATGCACATTTTTTTTATCTTTTCCTTATGAGGTAGAGACTCACCACGCTGTATATCCACATATTTTCTAACGTGTAAGCTACCAGAAAAAACTCTTATATAAGCAATTTTTTCTCCAGAAGATTCACGTTCAATTTTAAAAACAACACCGGATAATATTTCATTTTCTGCCGACTTATTAGCTGGAAATAAGGACGGAATATTTTCGAGCAGTTCAGTTACACCTATACCCGTCATTGCTGAACCGAAAAAGATTGGGTACACATTTGCTTGCTGTATTTGCTTTTCTAGTTCGTTTCTTAATAGTGCGTCCGGAATTATTTCGTTATTTACATATGATGCAAGCAGTGATTCATTATATGGCACTAATCGTTCTATACAATCTTCATATGATTTATATTCGATAATACGAGCTTCCTTTGTTCCTTCGTTTTGCGCAGAGTAGAAGGGGAAAGCATTATTCGAAAGAATCGCTTTTATTTGTTTCACGACTTTTTCTGAATTTGCGCCACTACGGTCTATTTTATTTACAAATAAAACAGTCGGTATGTTTAGTTTCTGTAATGTCCGCATTAAAATTTTTGTTTGTGCTTGCACACCCTCAACGGCCGAAATAACTAAAATTGCACCGTCTAAAACGCGGAATGATCGCTCCACTTCAGCGATAAAATCAGCGTGTCCAGGTGTATCTATGACATTTACTTTTAAGTCATTTATAAAGAAAGAAACGACAGATGCTTTAATCGTAATTCCGCGTTGTCTTTCTAATTCCATCGAGTCGGTTTGCGTATTTCCGCTATCAACTCGGCCAACTTCTTTAATCACATTTGTTTCATAAAGAATACGCTCAGTCAAACTCGTCTTGCCAGCGTCTACGTGCACGACAATCCCTATATTTATTGTTGTCATATATAAATATCCTCATTTCATTTTCCATTTTCATTTCCTCATTTCTGTTTGTGTATTGCCGCATTACAATCACTCTCCAGTCATTTAAATTAGTACTATTATAATGTAATTTACATTTTTTGTAACGCGACAAAGCGCCTTAATTTGGAAAAATAAAAATGAAAACAAAAAACTTGCATTCTAAATCGATATAGATTATATTAATTGACATATCAACTATTGATACATCAAACGTTTTTGAATTGGATGTAAAGGAGGAGGTAATTTGACGAGTTCATGCTCAAAAGAAGCAATTATTTTATATAAATTACACTTTCTAAATAAAGAAGTAAGTTCAAAATTTGAAGGGTGTACGGGTATGAGCCAGTCTCGATTAGAGCTTATACTTCAGTTATATGAAGTAGGTGAAATTAGTCAAAAAGCACTTCAGCAAGAAGTGAATATTGATAATGCTGCGATTACGAGGCATTTAAAGCAGCTTGAGGCAAACGGAATGATTACAAGACGTAAAAATCCAGAAGATAACAGAATTACGTTAGTTTCTCTTACAGAAGAGGGGCGAAATAAAATTCAAGTATATCAAGAGGAAAAAGAGCGTTTCGCTACTTCAGCATTTAAAGGATTAAGTGAAGAAGAACGCGACAATCTTTTAACGATGTTAGACCGCATTCAACAAAACATAAAAGAATTATAAAAAAGGGAGAATACAACTATGACTAACTCAGTAAAAACAAATGATTTTAACGAAATTTTAACAGGACGCCGTTCAATCCGTAAGTACGACACAACAGTAAAAATTAGTAAAGAAGAAATGACTGAAATTCTTACAGAAGCAACACTTGCACCATCATCTGTAAACATGCAACCATGGAGATTCCTTGTGATTGAAAGTGACGAAGCGAAAGCAACACTTGCACCACTTGCGAAATTTAATCAATCTCAAGTAGAAACATCTTCAGCGATGATTGCTGTATTTGGTGATTTAAACAACTTTGATAACGCAGAAGAAATTTACGGTACAGCAGTAGAGCGCGGTTTAATGCCAGCAGAAGTAAAAGAAGATCAAATGAAAAAACTTTCAGGTTACTTCTCAATGGTTACACCAGACGTAATGAAAGATACAGTACTAATTGACGGTGGTCTTGTAGCAATGCAATTTATGCTAGCAGCTCGTGCTCACGGCTATGACACTTGCCCAATTGGTGGATTTGAAAAAGACCAAATCGCAGAAGCTTTCGGATTAGATAAAGAGCGCCACGTACCAGTTATGTTAATTTCAATCGGAAAAGCTGCTGACAGTGGTTACCAATCAGTACGTCTTCCAATTGAAAAAGTTGCTGAGTGGAAGTAATTTAAAAGAAATAAGTGGAATATGAGAGGGGAAACACCATGATTATTATTCACGCAATATTTCAAGTAAATCCAGAAAAACAACAATCATTTTTAGAAGAAATTCAGCCGCTACTTCATGGTTCAAGAGAAGAAAGTGGAAATGTATCTTATGATCTTTATAAAGATGTAGAAAAAGAAAATGTGTATACGATGGTAGAAGTATGGAAAGATGAAGCAGCAGTTGCAAGTCATAATATGAGTGAACACTTCACATCTTTCGTTAGTAAAGTAAAACAGTTTTTAACTGCTCCTCTAGATATAAAAGCTTATAATGGAGAGTTAGTAAAATAATATGGTGAAAAAGATATCCTAAGCGATTGCTATGGGTATCTTTTTTTATTTTGATAGGAATATATTTACTTCCACTGTGATGTGTTATAATTTGGAAATAAATAATTTTTAATTTTCAGAATAAATAAAGTTAGGAGATACATATATGAGTACATTAAAGAAAATTATTAACAATATTTCGAAGGTTATTATAGGAAAAGATGAATCGATTGAACTTGCAGCTATAGCTCTCATAGCAAGAGGACACATTTTATTAGAAGATGTACCTGGGACTGGGAAAACAACATTAGCGAAAAGCTTGGCTAAAAGCGTGGACGCTAAATTTCAAAGAATTCAATTCACAGCGGATACTTTACCTGGAGATGTCATTGGTCTTGAATATTTTGATGTGAAGGAATCGGATTTTAAAACGAGGTTAGGACCCATTTTTGCAAATATCGTATTAGTGGATGAAATTAATCGAGCTGTACCGAGAACACAATCTTCGTTACTGGAAGTTATGGAAGAACGTACTGTTACGATTGCGAAACAGACACATTCATTACCAGAACCTTTTTTAGTTATTGCAACGCAAAATCCACTCGAGTCAGCGGGCACATTTCCGCTACCAGATGCTCAGTTAGACAGGTTTTTACTCACTATACGCCAAGGTTATCCTACGAGAGAAGCGGAAAAGGAAATGATGAATCGGTTTCAAATGAATGATCCGTTAGAAACGTTACATTCTATTATTTCAAGTGAAGAAATTATTACGATGCAAAAGCGTGCAAGAGAAGTGTTAGTAGAGAATGATGTGCAAGATTATCTTCTTGAAATCATTGAGGCAACACGCACGCATGAGCTAATTGAAATTGGTGTAAGTCCTCGAGGGACGTTGGCATTTATGAGAGCGATTCAAGCACGGGCAATATTAAATGAAAGAGATTATTGTACGCCAGATGATATAAAGACGCTCGCTGCATCCGTATGCGCTCATCGTTTAACGTTAACGATTGAGGGAGAGATGAAAACGACGAAAGAACAAATCATGAAAGAAATTCTTGGTGCGATTAGTGTGCCAGTGGAGAATGTACGATGAATCAACAGCTTGTGTATACACCTTTAGCGGAGCCTTTCGTAATGGGAGTTATGTCAGTTGTAGCCGTTATTTTATGTATATTTTCAAGTAATCTACTGTTTTTATCTCTCGTATTTTTGTATGTAATTTTAATAGGTGCTATGCATGTGTACATACGCAAAGTATCTCTTGTTGAATGGGAATACAGTCAAGGGAATTCAAATATTTTCATAGGTGAAACGAATATGTGCAAAATGAAAATTTCAAACAAGTCGATATTTCCTATTCTTAATATCGTATTTCGGTTTAAATGTGAAAATAAGCTAACTTGGAATCATGATGAAATAAACAAAAATCATAGTACAGGTTCAAATTATTATATGAATTTTAATTTAAAAGGAAGAGAGTCAGTTTCATTTGATTTGCAAGCTGTAGCGTTAAAAAGAGGAATTGCGAAATGGGAAGAAGTTGAAATTGTTATTACGGATCTCTTTGGATTCATAACGAACCATATAACATATAAACAAGTTGATACGCCCTCCTATTTAGTCTTACCAGCTGTTCCGAAAATACAAGTGCCTGAATTACAAGAATGGTCACGAGGATTTCGAAAAGCGATGTCTTCACCCTTATATGATGAAACGAAAGTAATGGGAGTGAAGTCTTATGAAAATGAAGATTTTCGTTCCATCCACTGGAGTGCAACAGCGAAAACAGGGACGATAACTGCGAAAAAGTATGAGCGAACGCAATCAGATAAATACGCGATTTATCTCAACTTGCAAAATAAAAGTGGTGTTTCTTTGCGAAATGATACAGAGGAACTAATCGAATTAACGGCGGGTATATGTAAACAGCTGCTCATGCAAAACTGTTCATTTGAAGTATGGATCAATAGTGTAAAAGATAACGGTTTGCTTCATATAAAAAATGGGGATAATCGGAAACATTTGCAAAATGTATTAAAAGTACTTGCCACAATATCGGACCAAGATACTCCTGTATCTTCTTCTTATTTTTACACAGCAGGCTTTCGTCGTAAGGAACTGGATGCGGTTCCTTTAATTCTTGGTACTTCACCAAAGAAATATAGTAGAACGAATAAATGGGTTGTAATAAAAGAATAAGAAGGGGTTTATGTCATGGCTAATAAAGGGCGACATATGAAAGGGAAGATTTGGAGTGTTAAAGTTTTCATGATACTTTTCTTTACGGTTAGTGCGATAACGTTATCACAAGGTGTTGTGTATGTACAAGACATAGTAAAAGGGCTTTTTTCTAGTAAGACGGAGACAATATCGGAAAGAAATTATGATTTTACTAGTTTAGACGAACAGCTTGATGAACCTGAAAGAATTATAGATGAAGAAACAGGAGTTGTAGATACAAGAACAAAAATAGATAGGAAAATTCCACTTTTTGTACGAAAAAATTCATGGACTGATGTGTTTTCTGTTCTTTCAAATTCATGGATTAGTGTCGTTTTTTATGTATTTATTGCAGTGGTCATTCTATATGCTTTTTATAAATTAATGAGGAAAAAGGTAACGAAATCAGAAATGGAACAGGATAAACAATCGATAACAAAAGAAAATACGGATAGAACCGAAAAGAACAAGAAAGTGAAGCATCAGTTTGAACAGCCGTTACCTAAAGATACGATAAGGAAAACATTAGTTGAATGGGAAAGGGCTTTACCATTTCACGAACAGAGAAGGTCCTATGAAACGATGCAACAATGGTTAAGCAGAATTTGTAGAACGAGAGATATTATTCTGATATATGAGTCTGTTCGTTATGGTGAAAAGACGTATACGGAGTTAGATGTGGAAAAAATAAAGAAGTGGGTAGAGGGAGATGGGAAGGTGGATACGTAAATATCCACCTTTACTTTTTGTAGAGGAATTTGATTATCATGAATCATTTTCATATATAAAACTGCCTTTAAATAAGGAGATGGTATTAACTGTAAATTAACTTTATTTACTTATACTTCATTACATGTTAACCTATACTTAATTTTTATAAATTATAATTAATTTTTAAGTTTTTTAAGGGTGTGAAAATGTAATGAAATCGGTATTGAAAAGCATACTTATTTCCTTTGTTTTTTCTGCAGTAGGTATGTGTTGGTTGTTGTTCTTATTATTCAAAGAGGACGGAGACTGGTTATTGTCTTGGGTAGGTGTATTAATGGCATTTTTATCTTTATACACGTTAATAGATTTATATTGTAAGTATACATACGATATAAAGTTAAGTAAATTGTTTATTAAAGCAACAGTTACTACCTTTAGTTTTGCCGTATTGGGAATCACCTTTGGTATTGTACACGAGCTATTACAGCCATGGAGTCTCAGTTTAATGGTTTGGTATTGGATGTTAGTGTTACTTTTATTTTTAGCGACCATAATATTATTAGTTTTTGTAGTATTTGTTAATCGTAAAAATTATAATATCCCTGGAAGATATAGAATACTTATACTGCTAAATCTATTTCTTACGTTAGCACCAGTACTGTGGCCATTACTACTTACTATTATCGGAAATGGCATGAACGCTAGTGCAGGATGGTAAAAGTGAATGAAATGACAAGTTAATATAGGGTTTTAATTATGTAAAAGAACGTGTTTTCATAAATTGAAAACACGTTCTTTTTTATTTTCATACATTACTTTTCCCATCTGGTCGTCAAATTTTGAAAGTAAGTATTTCGTAAGGAATGGATAAGAAAAAAGAAAGTTTTATCATTTAGGATTAAGGTATAACTTGAATCAATACGATTTTAAAAGAGGAGAGAACCTTATGAAAAAATGTACTTCAATAAAGTTAGGAAGTTTGGCAGTGTTAATAGCGGGTACTACTCTATTTACACCAGGTTTTACTGTAAAAGCAGAGTCTACTCAAAGTATTTCTAATTCGTCAAAAGTACATGATCAAAAGAATCGGAATGGCTGGAAACAAGTATTGCAGGAAACAATCCAGATTGGAGCACCAGGGGTATTAGCTAAGACATCTAATAAAGGAAAAATTAGTAGTTATACTGCTGGCGTAGCAGATTTAAGTACAAAGAACCCGGTGAAATCAGATTATCGTTTTCGAATTGGTAGTGTGACGAAAACTTTTACCGCCACGACTGTTCTTCAATTAGTAGGTGAAAATCGCGTACAACTTGACGATCCAATTGAGAAGTGGATACCAGGTCTTATTCAAGGAAATGGGTATGATGGTAATCAAATTACGATACGCCAACTTTTGAATCATACGAGTGGTATAGCTGAATATTTAAAGTCAAAAGACGCTGACGTAATGAATTCGAAAAAAACGTATACTGCAGAAGAAATAGTGAAAATAGGCCTTTCTCTACCTCCAGATTTTTCGCCGGGTAAAGATTGGTCATACTCAAACACAGGGTATGTAATACTAGGAATGCTTATTGAAAAAATAACTGGTAATAGTTATGCGGAAGAAATCGAAAAGCGGATTATTGAACCGTTGGACCTTTCAAATACATTTTTGCCAGGTAATTCACCTGTCATTCCAGGAAAGAATCATGCTCGTGGGTATGTGAAAATCGAAGAAACGAGCGAGTTGAAAGACATTACGTACTATAATCCGAGTTTAGCTAATGCAGCTGGAGACATGATATCTAATGCGGACGATTTAAATAAATTCTTTTCATCTTTACTCGGTGGTAAGTTGCTGAAGGAACGAGAGCTAAAAGAAATGCTTACGACAGTTCCTGTAGAAGGAAAAGGAGTTGGTGATGGATATGGTCTTGGAATTTATGAGACTAAACTTCCGAATGGTGTCTCAGTTTGGGGGCACGGAGGGTCAATTCCTGGATTTATGAGTTTTGCTGGTGGAGTAATTGGAGGTAAGCATACTTTTGCTGTCAATGTGAACTCTTTAGGTCCGGTTGATATTCTTACACAGTTTGATAAAATGATGCAAATTGAATTTAAGAAATAGATGAATAGAATGCGAATAGGCTCCTGCTTTAAAGGACAGCATAAGCATTCCTAGTATGACATCAAGTGTATTTCAATCGTATAGTTTAGTATAAAAAAGGATGTCGGTTACACGACATCCTTTTTTATTGAGAATCAAAGAAGTATATTTTGAATTTTGAAAATTGTTATTTTTGCAATCGTTCCATATAATGAAGGGTATAGGGGTTATACAGGGGAGTTATGGATGGAGAATACTTATAAGTTTAGATGGAGTAAAAAGCAATTACGAGAACATGTTGAAGTAATAGATGGCAAAAGAAGTCCGAACATTTTATTGAAGAATGCAACTTA
>NZ_BOQB01000198.1 GCF_018332475.1 Bacillus sanguinis
TACTAGGGGATTTTTGTTTTGCTACACATATTACGAAATCGTTAACTTGATTTTTTTCTTTTATCTTTTACATTTCGATAAAACAAAGCAGCACTTAGCGGCATAACACCAAACCACTTATTCATAAATGGCTCTTTTTCAGCACGTCGTTGTTCTTTCTTTTGTTTTCGATCTTCTTTTGGAGCATCCATATACGACACAAACTGTTGTGTCACAAAGCGAACATAATCATTAGTAGACATATTATCATCACCTCTACTTGATTAGTATGTCCACTTTCTTATTCATTAATCTTTTCTTTTAATTCATTCATAATTTGCTTTACAGACTTATTCGTCGTATCAATATGAATATGAGCCTCTTCATAATAAGCTCGGCGCGATTCAAATTTTGCCACAAACGCCTCTATATCTTTCTTCTGAAATAGTGGACGCGTCGTATCTTCACGAAGTCTTTCTGCAATTACATGTGGATCACAATATAAATACACGACAGTTCCATTTTCCTTCATCCACTTTCGGTTTTCCTCTCGTTCAATGATTCCACCTCCAGTTGTAATAATTACATTACAACTCGGTAGTGAACGTAACATTTCACTTTCATATTCCCGAAAAACCATTTCGCCTTCTTCGGCAAAAATAGCACGAATTACCTTCTCCTGCTTCTCTTCAATTTTTTTGTCGGTATCGACAACATCCATATGAAGTTCTTTACTTAATGCTTTTCCAATTGTTGTTTTCCCTGCTCCCATATAACCGGTTATGTATATAGATTTCATGTTCGTTCCTCTCAATCATCCGTTATTATTTGTTATTATAACGAAAGATTACATTATTTAATAAAAAAACGTTTTGTTCTCCTTATACAATGAAGAACAAAACGTCAGAAACACGCCTTTACTTATAAGTACCTCTTCTCACCCACTGCGTTGCAATCCATTTCTCACCTTTCATTACAGGTGCCCCTCCGTGTAACGTAAGCTCATTTAATGATTGGTCTTGATAGAAATACTCAAAGTATACTGCCATTCCTTTTCTAGGGTTCACAGAAAGATTTAATTTTGGAAAGAACGTTTCTCCGCCTTCTTCTACATCATTTAAATACATGACAAGTGTACTAATACGATTATTAGCAGCTGATCTACTATGTTCCGCAAAATAATCATAGTGCGCTTTATATTGTTGATCCACTTCATAATTTAAAATGTGCAATCCTTCACCGTGCGACGCAGGAACATTCATGATAGATGAAATGCGTTTTTCAATCTTCGCAGTAAGCTCATTATCATCTAAAAATGCACCCTTACTCGTTCGAATATCATTTACATCACGTGATGAACCAACTTTTGAACGCGCTAACTTACTTTTAGACAATTCAATTAATTCTTCACATTCTTCATCACTTAATACATTTCCTAACACGACAATAAGAGGTTCTTCGAATTTTGAAATAATGTGTATTTCCCTATCTTCTGTCATAATTGCATTTCCTTTATGATCAAAAATAGTTTGTTCCTTATTTTCACCTATTTGATTGTTATTTGTCATTTCCCTATTCTCCCTAAAAATAATGATTGGATAGCATGAATATATCATATTCTTTCTACCTTTCTCTTTTTTGAGAAAATTTAAACTTTTAATTGTTTTATTTATCCATTTCCTTTAAAAAAACAGCCTATTTTTAAAGGAGGAATCATGGTTTTTTATCTATATATTTCACTTACTATCCTTCTATCCAATCGATTATTTTCTCATCCTTTTTTCTATAGCGAAAGCTTACTTTATAGAAAACTTCCGGTTTTATTTTGCACTGCAACGAAACGAGAATAACATCGTTTTCAAAGACGTAATTTCCACTTGCTTCGCCCTTTTCATATTGAAAGAAAAATGTATCTTCCTTTTCTTTTTGCTGTAAATCCTGTTTTATATTTGTAATAGATCGATTTAGTAGTTCCTCCAGTACAAACTTTTGCTCTATTTCAATATAAAAATTTTTATCTATAAGCAGCATATTCGTTTCGTATATAAAGAACGAAGTTAATAATACAAGAAAAATGATTGTTCCTGGCATTGTAAATCCATCTTGTTTTCTCATTTATTTATTTCCATTTCGCTATACCTGACAGCTACACCTTCATATGTTTTCCCACTCATATCTTTCACATTTATTAAGAGCAAATGAGGTGTTACTTCATACGAAACCATTTTAACATTTTGTAATATAACTTCTCTTCCGCGCATATTCACCTTTCTTATAAGATGATTATTCAACTTTTCATACGTCACTTCATCCCCAGTGCGAAGACGGAAGCGCAAAAGACTATCTTTATTTTCAGGGACTACTTTTTCTACAAAAGATACTTCACGAAATTCTAACTGTACTTGCCCTAAAAACACATCCCATTCCCAATTATTTAATCCTTTTGATTGGTTGTTTTCTATTCCAATAAAATTTAAACGTGGCAAGAGTAAAAAGAACAGTGATAACAGAAAAAAACATACGATCATTTCTATTAATGTAAAACCAACTTCTAATTTATTTTTTCTCCTGCATAAAAGCATTGTTCCGTCTCTCTTCCTTTCACATCTTTCCACATAGCACAAACTTCATTTCCTCCCCAATATGTGTAATATACATTTCCGTTTACAACTTTTTCTTGCGGTTGTTTCGTCCCATTCTCATACATATATAAAGCTGCTTCCCTTTTTAATAATACAAATGCTTTATAACGAATTTGTATGTTTTTTCGTTCTTGCATAATCAATACTGTTTGCGGAAGTAGTAAAGATACTGCCATCATTAATATACTTAATGCTACAAGCATCTCAGCCATCACTGACCCTTTTTGACATTTCACGATACGTAAATCTCCCTCTTCCAAGCTGAAATACAATCTCATATTTATAACTTCGATACGAAAGTAAGATCGTGCCACCTCTATTAATATTTCCACTCGGATTATATGTCATCGGATTTGGAAAAGTATTCAAATCAATTTGTATATCGCTATCATATTCTCTTTTAATGATAGTAAGATTTGTGCCTAGCTCCCCTATATAATACGTATGTCTATTTTTATACCATCGTAATGTATAGTATTTTTGGCGGTTTATCGCTAATTGTTGCATATACAAAATATCATTTGAAAACTGTCTTAAAAATTGTTCAATTTTTTGTTTTTCATGTAATGAATGTACGTTAAAATACGTGACCATACTTAGTACAGAAATTGCAAATAGAACGAGTAGCATTTCTAAAAGTGTAAAACCTTTTTGCTTCACAGTTTCCCACTAGTGACTGTGCCATCATTGGAAATATGAATAGATTCACCATTTGGACACTTATCAGCTGTAATATATTTTTCATCACTTAACTCTTTTAGTGTAGGAATTTTATTATGTTGTAGTTGGTATACTTGTACTTGCGCTTCTATAGATTTCACATAGGCTTTACATCCTTTTCCTTCGACGGATGAACGCTGCGTAACTACATTAGGAATAATTAACAGCAACAATACAGTTATGACGACCATAACTAATAACATTTCTAACAGGGTAAACCCCTCCTCATTCTGCATGAACATACCTCCTAAATAGAATTCATCATTTGAAACATTGGCATAATCATTGCTAAATACATAAGAATGACTATCCCTCCAATACACGTAAATAAAATCGGTTGAATGATCACTAACATACGTTTAATTTTTTGTTCCATCTTTTCCATAATAAGATCGCTATAGTCACCTAATTCAATCGCCAAATTACCGTTTGCTTGTCCATGCGTAATAATATAAGAAAGTTCTTCCTCGTAATATCCACTTTTAGCAATAATAGATTGCAACGGCTCTCCCGCAATTAATTGGTGTTTAATTCGGCCCGCTTCATACTGAAAGAATGGATGATATTTTTGTTCCATCATTATTGTTAGAGCCTCAAGTACTGATAGTCCGCCGTGTAATAAGCCACTCAATTGCGTGGCGAAATAATGCGAATTCTTTAAAATAAGGAATGTTTTTACGAGGGGAATACGAAGCTTAATTTTTACCTGCTTCATATTCGGGAGTTTCTGAAAGTAAAATATATACACACTAGAGCCAATCATAACGATAAAAATAGTGCTAAAAACAAGATAGGGTAGTAGCTTAATTACACTTAATATTTGTTCTGTAAATAACGGTACTGTAGAACCGAATGAACTATATACCATGTCAACTTGCGGTAATAAAATACGGTTAAAAACAAAAATCATGATTATTAAAAAGAGCGCCAAAAACATAGGATACTGCATTATTTTCATCATATCTTTCCTATACTTATCCTTTTTATAAAGAAGTGCACTCCCTTGTTGCAACGCAAAAGAAATATCACCATGTTGCTCGGCATAAAATAAATAACTTAACATCTCCTGATGGAACATTAATTGATGAAAAGAATCGTGTAGACTTTTTCCATCTTTCAATCCATCAATCATGCTCTGCAATTGTACTTTCTTTTCTAAAGATAATTGAAATCGTAAAAATTCTAATGCCTGCAAAAGGGAGTAGCCTTTTTCTAATAGTTCTCCTAATCTTTTCAGCAATATTACTTGATCACTTAAACTCCATATTTTCTTAAACATACACATCCTCTTCTAAAAATCCTAAAGCGTATCCTTTTCGTATCAAAGCTTCTAATGTTTCGTGCTTGTATGTGACACATTCCCCGTTTGCTTCTTTAATTGCTTGTTTTAACTCATATCCATATAACAACTCATAAATACTCGCTTGCCTTACTTGCCTCATTGATTTGCATAAAGTTGAGCACTTTCTTTTGCAAAACGGACACTTCAATTCGACAAGTCGCTGTGCAGCTATAGCCAATAACGATTGTTCAATCTCTTGCCTCGTTATGCCAAAATCCATGAACCGGAGTATCGTCCCTTTCGCATCATTCGTATGCAGTGTCGTCATTACTAAATGTCCAGTCAAACTTGCTCTTATAGCGATTTTCGCTGTTTCTTCATCACGAATTTCACCGACTAAAATAATATCTGGGTCATGACGTAAAATAGCCTTTAATCCCGCCTCATATGTGATACCTGCTTTTTCATTTATTTGAATTTGTAATACATCGTCATTTCTTTTTTCAACTGGGTCCTCCAGTGTAACGATGCGACGTGTTTTCTTTTTTCTAATTACCTCTAATAATGCATACATTGTTGTTGTCTTTCCAGAACCTGTCGGTCCAGTAAATACGAGTAACCCATGGGAATAATGTAAAAAAGAGAGTAGTTTTTTCGCTGTACTTGGAAATAACGAAAGATGAGATAACGGCTGAATAGATGCTTGTAAATGAAGACGAATAACGAGACTTTCTTGATATACGGTTGGAAGTGTGGAAAGGCGTAAATACACTTCTTGTCCATCCATTTGTAAATACAGTGAACCATTTTGTGGCTTCCGCCTCTCCCCTATATCCATGGAGGCTAAAAATTTAAAATGTGAAACAAGTTTTTCTCCAAATTCCTTTTCGATACAGTGTTTCATCATTAAATCTTTTCCTATACGCAATTGAATCACTACATCCTTCTTCCGGGGCACAATATGTAAATCTGAAGCTTGTACCCTACACGCCTCTTTCAAAATTGTATTCGCAAAACTTTCAATTCCATTCATCATTTTTCCCCTTGCCTCCTTGGATTCGTCTGGAAAACCGTTCCATCCGTGAGCAAGTAACAGCATATCCGCAAATTCTCCTTGTGTCATGGTGTCCATCGGATTAAATAGATTATCTGTCTTAGCACCCATAATATTTAGAGCATGAAGATTATCAATGTGACTTCTATATTTATTCTTTGGTGGCACGTCATCAAAAGGTAGTTTGTTGTTAATTTTCTGAGCATCTGCTACAAAATCAAAGCTTTTAGGAGAGGTGTAGTGAAAATATGTGATTTCTCCTGCTGAATTCTTTTTGAAAGCAACTTTGTTGCCTTCCGAATCTTCAAATAACAACGGATGAATCATTTTCAGAACTTGTTTTCCAGTTGTTCCACCCTCCATGACCAAATTCCCATTTTCATAAGTAAAATGAGTGCGAATTGCAGAGAAACGCGTATTTTGGAATAAGCCCAAGTATTTATGAGCTTCTTTTTCTTCTAACGGAAGATAACTTGTTTTTACTTCATTCTTCTTAGCAGGGAAGTAGTGATCCATGAGAGCTTCATATATGTCTATACTCATCATTGAATCATTATTGTAAGACATGAAGAATGCTGTTTTTTGTTCAGGCACTAAAATCAGCAGTGATTGATGTCCAGGCATACTTCCACCTTTCATTACAACGTGTTGACCGTTAGCAAATTTATTAAAAGGTGTTTCAAATCCAATTGTCGCAACAGGGATTGTCTTATCGTCAAAAACTTGATAGGCATGCATCATATCTATGCTTTTTTTACTTACAATTTCTTTGTCTTTAAACGTTCCTTTCTGTAGTTGCATAATCATGTATTTTGACATGTCTTCCGCAGTAGATAAAATGCTTCCTTGTGGTGTATCCCTTAAACCGCTCCCACTTGTTGGAATCGGATCACCAGTGGGACCATAATGTGTAGCCATTCTTTCGAGAAGGTCAGGCGTAAAGCTCATACTCGTGGATTTCATATCTAATGGTTTGAAAATATTTTTTTCCATATATTTCGAGAAAGGGGTGTTAGTAGCATTCTCTACTGCAAACCCTGCGAGCGCAAATGAGACGTTGTCATACGTATAAGCTTCCCCTGGTGCCCGTATCACCGTTGGCATATGTTTAGAGAAAAATTCTTTCATTGGTATACTATTATGAACGTATTCGGGTCCAGTTATATTTGTGAGGTCCGGAAAATCTACCCCGCTAGTATAAGTGAGCATATCAAACAGGGTGAGAGGTTTCCCTGTTTGATTAGGGATTTTTAATCCACCAAGATATTTTTGTACGTCTTGATCTAGTTTAAGCTTTCCTTTATCGACTTGCTGCATCACAGCCAAAGCAGTAAAAGTTTTTGAGACTGAAGCGATTTGAAAGACCGTATCCTTAGTGACGGGGATTTTCTTTTCTTTATTGGCATATCCATATCCTTTATTGACAACGACCTTTCCATCATGAACGACGACAAAACTAGAACCGTTCACATTATACTTCTTCATTTTTTCTTCAAATAACGGGTCAGCAAAAGATTCTATTTCTTTTTTATTATTAGGTCCTTCCATCATTTGAGTATTAGTCGAGGATGCTAATGGTTTTGATTTTTCAGCTTCTAATAATTGTTGGGAACACGCGGAAATCATTGTTGAAGAAGAAAGAAGAACTGCAACAATCCCCAGTTTGTTAATTGCTTGTTTCATTTTTGTAAGCTCCTTTAATTGATTTGTTTTTTTGTTAGCGAAACGAGTTAGCACCCGTTAGCGTATGAACAGAGTGTAGCAAGAGGCAAGTCATAGTAGGTAGTGAGTTTTTGTAATATTTATAAAGAAGAACAAAAATTGAGTCGATAAAGCTGTATTAATAGTTATGTCATAAAAATCATGACATTTTGACACTACTGTGTATGACAGAAAAACACTTAGTATCAAAGAGCGGTTATTAATAAATGAGGAGGGGAGATTTTCATTGCGTATGATAAAAAGGTAAAGAGGCATGAAAGGGAAACAGGTATGACATATTTATGAAAAATAAACCAGTAACGAGATTGTTTTAAGGAAAAGAAGTAATTTTTAGGATTAACATACATGTGGAAAAAGAGGGATTTACCGTTTGTTAGGATTCAATAGCGTTCGTGAAAATAATACTGAGTAAGATACTTGCAAATCAAATCTTGTCCATTTGCCTTTGGTAAAGATGAAAGCTGTGTGACTAGTATAAAACAGCAAATAACTACCGATAAAATATGAATAGAGGAGAAGAATATCTTTATGAAAAAGCATTGTCAGATTACATCTACAGGTTTAGGTCTTTTAATGACTGGAAGTTCTCTATTATATACAACGCCAACCTCAATTGTAAAAGCAGAGCCCACTCAAAATGTATCTAGTTCGTTACAAATAAGTACCCAACAAAATCGTACTTCTGTTAAGCAAGCAATGCGGGATACACTACAACTTGGATACCCTGGAATACTCGCTAAAATTTCAAAGGATAGAAAAACGTGGAGTTATGCTGCTGGGGTAGCGGATCTGAGAACGAAGAAACCAATGAAAGCAGATTATCGCTTTCGTATTGGCAGTGTGACGAAGACATTCATTGCAACAGTTCTACTTCAATTAGCTGGAGAAAATCGCTTGAATCTAGATGACTCCATCGAAAAATGGTTGCCTGGTGTCATTCAAGGAAACGGATATGATGGTAACCAGATTACGATTCGGCAGATATTGAATCATACAAGTGGGATTGCCGAATACTTAAAGTCAAAAGACTATGATATTTTGGATACAAAAAAAATATATACGGCTGAAGAATTAGTAAAGATGGGAATTTCTCTTCCCCCAGACTTTGCTCCAGGCAAGGGCTGGTCTTATTCAAACACGGGATACGTAATACTGGGTATCCTTATTGAAAAAGTAACTGGAAATAGCTATGCAGAAGAGGTTGAAAATCGGATTGTTGAACCGCTCGATTTGTTGAATACATTCCTACCTGGTAATTCAACTGTTATCCCAGGTACCAATCATGCTCGTGGATATTTCCAACTAGATGAAGCAAGTGGACCAAAAGATGTTACGTATTCTTACCCAGGTAATTCGGATGGAGATATAATTTCTACTGCTGATGACTTAAACAAATTTTTCTCTTACTTGCTTAGTGGAAAATTACTGAAGGAACAGCAACTAAAACAAATGCTTACTACAGTTCCTACAGGAATAGAAGGAATGGATGAATATGGTCTTGGAATCTATGAAACTAAACTTCCAAACGGTGTATCGATATGGGGACACACAGGTGGCTCTCCAGGTTTTTCTACTCTTGCTGGAGGCACACTTGGAGGAAAGCATACATTGGCAATCAGCTTAAATAACCGCATAGCTAATAGTCCTGACCCTTTTAAAAATATTTTACTTGCTGAATTTAGCAAGTAGATAAAAGGAAATTGGATAAATTTTGTCATAGTTTTTATAGTTGAAAATATACCTTTCTGGTTCAAAAAAACTTATTCTGAAAAATTTTTGGGGTAAAGCAAGTTCCTAATTTGATGGACATGTGGCTGTACCCCTATCAAGTGGCGAATCATATTCGATAGTGAACTTTTTGTCATATTTATAAAGGATAACAAAAGTTGAGTGGAATAAGGCTGTATTGATAGTTATGTCATACAAACCATGACATTTTGACACTACCGTATTTGACAGAAAAATACTTAGAATAAAAGAGTGGCTTTTAACGCATTAGCAATGAAAGAGGAGGAGAGATATTAATGACGAAAGCATTAGCTCAAAAAACTTTGCAAGATTTTTATTTCTTGTTATTTACCTTTGTATCCGGTTTTTTTTACTTTTGTTTCTATCTGATCAGCGTTACATTTGCATTAGTAATGACGATTATCTTTTTGGGTATTCCCTTATTAGCATGGGTGCTGCAAACAACTCACACGTTTGTTCAGTATGAACGTATTCAGACAAAGATTTATACAGATATATCGATAGAGTTATTCGAACCAAGAAAAAAAGAGGAGGGAGATAAATGGATTAAAGCGAGAGATACAATCCTCAATAATAGCAACTGGAGGGCTATTTTTTGGCTCATGCAGAAATTTTTGGTCGGAATAATGAGTCTTATATGTGCTGTTTTACTGTATGTAATGCCACTAGTATGTATCGTTACACCCTTACTTTTTCGATATTTTAATATATACTTATTGGGCATAGCTGTGGATTCATGGGAGACAGCAATTTTTGTCATGATTGTTGGTTTCATTCTCATCGTGATACATAATTTTATTGGAAACTGCTTAGTTCAAATTATTGGAATGTACACGCGTTCCATGTTTAAAGCTATAAAGGAGTGATAATTTGTTTAAGACTTTGAAACTATGGTTTTGGTATGATTGGACCTTACTTTGTATACGTTTTATTATTTGGCTATCATTGATATCAACGACTATCCAACAACAAGATCATTTGACAGTATCATTTTGGATCATTATTCTTTGGGAAATAGTTTCATTCTCAGTACCTTGGATTTGTTTAATGTTTAGTTATCGCTATTATTTGTTTACTGAAATAATATTATTTGGCGGAGTGTGTTTCTATTTAACTTTATTATTTCCGTCAGCCTATCTTACTTTTTTAATGCCAACTTTTATGATTGCGGCAAATAGTGCTCATAAATCTTACCGTTGGTCGGGTCCTACCACAATTATTTTATTCCCATTGCTTATTGCGATATTTTCCAAAGTAACAGATTTATGGGCAATCATCCTACAACTCAGTTTAGCTTTTGCTATGGGCTCTTTCTTTCGTTTACTGGCTATTAATTACCGTCAAAGTGAAACTATTCGAAACCAGAAACATGTATTGGAACAATACGTATCCCAAGTTGAGCGGATTACATTACTTGAGGAACGTGACAGGCTCTCAAAAGACTTACACGATACGATGGGGCATTCCTATACTTCAATTATTATGGGGATGGAAACATTACGTATGGAATTAAAGTCTAAAGAAGGAGAGCAACAGCTCGATTCATTATTACAATTGGCCCGTAACAGTATGGAAGAAGTAAGGCTGTATTTACATCAATTGGATTTATCGCAAGAATCGCTTCCCTTAGCTGTCACATTACAACAATTGACAGACGAATTTAAGAAACATGTAAAAGTAAATGTACGTACTCAAATAATAGGGGAAGAGTATATGGTCTCTAAACAATCAAAAATGACACTATATCGGAGCTTGCAGGAATCACTAACAAATGCTGTTCGCCATGGGCATTCCACAGAAATCATTGTGTCACTTCATTTTGAACCACAACAGATAAGATTGGATGTACAGGATAATGGCTGTGGAGCAGAAGAATGGAAGGATGGTTTTGGATTAACTGCAATGAAAGAGCGTGTAAGTCAGTTGCAAGGAAGAGTCATTGTTTATTCCAAAAAAGGGGAAGGGACATTAATTTCATGTGTTTTACCGAAACAAGTACAACTTTCTAATGAACAAATCCGCCTGTGTATTGTCGACGATCATTCTTTTATCCGAGAAAGTCTTCATACAATTTTGGATGGACAGGAGGATTTACAAGTAGTGGGAATGGCTGAAGATGGAGAACGGGCTTTGGAATTGTGTGAGAGATTAAAACCAGATGTAGTATTAATGGATTTAGAGATGCCAAATCTAGATGGGATTCATGCGACTAAAGTGATTAAGGAAAAATGGCCGGACATTCGTGTACTCATTCTGTCAACCTTTCAGAATACAGAAAGGGCAAAAGAAATTATACGAAATGGTGCGGATGGATACTTATTGAAATCCATAGATTCGCGTGAACTAGCTGAATCAATTCGTCTAGTCTATCGAGGAGGCACGATGATTACTCATGACTTGTTCCATAGAATGTGGGAAGAAAATGAAGAAACAGGATTATTTGAATCACAATCAGATGGAAAAGAGTATGGATTAACGAAACGAGAATTAGAGATTTTGGAACTATTATCACAAGGAAGCCGTTATAAAACAATAGCTTCGACACTTTACTTGTCAAACGGAACGGTAAGAAATTACGCCTCCAATCTTTATGAGAAGCTAGGAGTTAAAAATCGAGAAGATGCAGTACAAAAGGCAAAAGATATAGGATTACTTTCTTGACTCTCTCACTTGAACTAGTTAGCTGAAGTCAATGGGGAACTTACAGATAATACAGGGCATTACTACCCAATCCTACATTTGAAACTAAAATGAAAAATAAAGATTTGGAACGCCACTGCTTTTTTGTGAATAAAGTTGTTTAAAAAGGTTATTCGGATTTTCTTATCGAAAAAGTAAAACACTATAGACGATGACTATAAAATTTGTAGACTATAACTGAAATTGAAACAAGGTTTAAGGTAGATGAATATTTTATTCAAAACTATTTTCACAGAGGTCTGGTAAATAGTTTTTATATTCGCTAGTACATCGGTCCTAAATCTGAAAGCAAGATAGATGTTATTGACCCAATTTAGAAAATATCTATTAAGTTGCCATGAGTAATTAATTTTAGAATTGAAAGAGGAATTTCTGTAAATTCGAGGATAATAATACTCACTAAATTAAAGCTCTCTAAAAAGAGAAGAATTTAGAAACTAAAGAAATTAGTATAATAGTGCTTGATTGTAGTCAAATATAAAATAAGTCGTTTTGAATTGAAGTAAGATGTGTAATTGGAAAAAATAACAGGTTAATATATTTCTAATCATTTAAAGGGAAGGGCATGTGATTGAGGTGAATAATACATATAATGAAAAGACGCATACATCGATTAAACAATTATTAAAAAAGTTTTCATCAAAAGCTCCTGGCTGTGCATATATTGCTAGTTTAGATAGCGGAGTAACTTATAAGGGTGCAGTTGGCTTAGCTTCTATAGAGAAAAATCTACCCATAACTACCAAAACCGTTTTTAATGTAGCCTCAGTTTCTAAACAATTCACAGCATTTTCTATATTACTCTTAGAACAAGGGGGGAGATTAAGTTTAGATGATTCAATTGTAAAGTTTGTCCCTTCTATAGGAGCATATGCTGAACCTGTAACATTGAGACAACTAATTCATCACACTGGTGGACTAGTTGATTATATGGAATTGGCTGAAGCAGAGAATATTAAATATACTGACAAACTAACTGTAGAAGAATCGCTAAAACACTTTAATGGTCATCAAATCGCAAGGTTCCCAGTTGGCACAAAATTTGAGTATAGCAATACAGGGTATTTTTTATTATCACAAGTGATAGAGAAGGTAAGTGGCAAGTCTCTATGTCAGTTTACAAAGGATTGTATTTTTGGTCCTTTAAATATGAGAGCCACAACAATTGTGGATTACTATCCAACTACTGTAGCAATTGCTAGTGGATATTCGAAGGATGAACAAGGAATATATAAAATCTATGAAAGCCCTTGGGAACATACAGGGGATGGGGCAGTTCATACAACAGTTGAAGACCTGGTAAAATGGGGAGAAAATTTAACGACAGGTACCGTTGGTGGAAAAGAACTCGTTAAAAGAATGAGCGAAATAGGTCTGAAAGTTTCTCCAACTGGAGAAATGATTATTGACAATGAAGATTATGCTTTTGGGTTGAGAGTTACTGAAGGTTTTAACTGTCGATACTTAGAACATTCAGGAAGTTGGGCAGGTTATCGTTCACACTTCATGCGGTTTCCAGAAGAATATTTGTCTGTTGCGGTACTAAGTAACTATGATGAATTTGACTCTAAAAAATATGCTAATAAAATAGCAGAAATTGTTTTAGAAAAGTAAAAAAATAGAGATTAGAATCAGTATTTGGATTTGGTTTATATTGTTTAAAAGAATTTACCTTGCACTTTCTCAAAATCCAATCAAAAAACGGAAATGACCTTAGAAT
>NZ_BOQB01000199.1 GCF_018332475.1 Bacillus sanguinis
AGTTGGAATTTAATTCGTTTTGCAGAATATAATAAGTCATAAATATTTTTAGTTGCATACGAAGATTTGTTCTTATATGATAGATAGTGAAAGCGTTATCAAAAACAGAGCGGCGATGGGAAAGGCGGGTAAATATGTTCCAGCGTGTTCAAACAAAGGAAGAACATTTTTGGTTCGAGCAACTATGGGGAGATTTTTGTGAAGAAAGAAACTTAATGTTCGTAGAACGTAATTTAAATCCATCACGATTTTTATTAATAGAAGATGAACATCATATTGGTACAGTAGAATGTATTAAATATACGGAACCAGAGCAATCGAATTCTGAGTTTTTCTATCCGTTTTCTAAAAATGACTTAGTGAAAGATTTGAAAAATGTATATGAAATAGGCAAGTTAAGTATTGCGAAAACGTCTCGTGGGAGAGGACACTTCAAAAGACTAACAGCTATTTTATTTATGCATGCATTAGAAACGAAAGCAGAATGGTATATTGCAGCAGTTACAAAAAGAATGTATATGTATTTATTAACACTTGGTTTCCCAATTGAACCGATAGATAAGCCATTTCAGTTTCATGATACTTTACAAGGTGTACCAGTACGAATTCACGCCCGGAAAGGGGCTACGCATTTGTATTCTTTAAAAGAATTTCGAGATGTGATCCAAGGGAATGCTCATGCACAGGCATTAATTGCAGAATACAGTAAGAATATTATGTTAACCAAATAATGCGAAATGAATATGTATAATAAAGAGAATGCTATATTAATGTGAAATCATTCTTCAAGAAAAAAAGACCCTTATTATTTTAATAAGGGTCTAAAAATTATAATCCAAATATACTAAAAATCATTTTGCGGCGCTTCGGCTTCTTTTCTCGTTCATATGTTGGTTTTGAATCAGGAGTAATATAAATTGGTTCTTCCTTCTTGAGGGCAGCTTCTAGCTTTTGAATTCTCTCTAACATTTCCTCCATTTCACGGCGATGTTGTAAAAGTTGGTACGTAACAACGTCATTCGCCTTATCTTGCATTTGTTCTTCCATTCGATCTAGCCTTCTTGTGATTGTGTTTAATTGAGCTGCTAATTGCTCAAAATCATGCGATGATATGTTTTGAACAATTGTATTTACTTGAGTTTTTAATTCTACAACATCGTTTGATGATGTTTTTGGAGTAGAGTGAGAGTTGGGAGACTGCTCTATTTGTGAAAGGTGGTATTCTAGCATTTGATCTAAATCATCTTGTGTAAAAATAAAGTGACCATATTTATTTTTTTCTATCGAAAGATTTAATTGTTGTGCAATCCGGACAACAGCCTTTGGGCTAACACCTAATTTTTTTGCGATAAATGGTGTTTTATATTCCAAAATAATCCCTCCTATATATATCCTGTTGAATGATTTCGATCTATGATGTAAGTTCCCTTCTAGTGTGACAAAAGAAGTGTGGAATCGGCAAAGAAAGTGTTTTTTCACGAAATGAAGCTATGAAGAATATATCGTGTATATAAAAATGTTTTATCTTAAAATTTAGAATCATTTGACTGAGGGAAATGAATTAGATTATCATAATGATAAATATCTTTTTTATGTATGCATATAATATATAAAAAGGTGGTTGCTAATGTAGAATTTTGTTAGAGTATTAGAATGCTTACTTCACTTGAATAAAATTAAGTAGGAGGTGGCTTCCTTGCTTACAATGTAAGTAAGGAAAAGTATTTGGACATATATAGTATAAGTATAGTGATTGTTTTAATTGCCTTAACGGCATTTTTCGTTGCAGCAGAATTTGCAATTGTTAAAGTACGAAGTTCACGAATTGACTATTTAATTGCAGAAGGAAATAATCGTGCAACATCTGTCAAGACAGTCATTACAAACTTAGACGAATATTTATCTGCTTGTCAGCTAGGAATAACAGTTACAGCTCTGGGGATTGGGTGGTTTGGTAAACCTGCGTTAAAGCAAATGTTCGACACTCTTTTTGTAAATTTGAACATTTCTACTCAAATAGCGGACATTTTTGCTGTAATTTTAGTGTTTTTGTTTATTACATTTTTACATGTAGTAATAGGGGAATTGTCCCCAAAAACATTAGCGATTCAAAAAGCTGAACAAGTGAGTTTATTTGTTGCTAAACCGTTAATTTTCTTTTATCGTATGGCGTTTCCATTTATTTGGCTATTAAATGGATCAGCCCGAATTATTACGAAGTTGTTAGGGCTGAAACCACCGAAAGGGCACGATGATGTTCATTCAGAAGAAGAATTACGGTTATTAGTTTCAGAAAGTTACAGAAACGGAGAGATTAATCAGTCTGAATTTAAATATGTAAATAAAATTTTTGAATTTGATGATCGTATAGCAAAAGAAATAATGGTACCCCGAACTGAAATGCATATTATAAGTAAAGAGATGCCTGCTGAAGAAGCTTTGCAAAAAATGTCTCGGGAAAAGTATACGAGATATCCAGTTGTTGATGGCGACAAAGACCACGTAATAGGCTTTGTAAACTTTAAAGATATTTTCACAGATTTTGTGCAGCATAGTGCAGTAAGTAATAAGAAAGTAGAGCAATATATTAGGCCGATCATTTTAGTTATCGATTCCATCCCGATACACGACTTATTTTTAAAAATGCAAAAAGAAAGAACGCATATTGCTATATTGATAGATGAATATGGTGGTACGTCTGGACTTGTTACTGTTGAAGACATTTTAGAAGAAATAGTTGGAGATATTCAAGATGAGTTTGATACGGATGAGCAGCCAGAGATTCAACAAGTTAGTGAAACGAAAACGATATTAGAGGGAAAAGTGCTTGTTAGTGAAGTGAATACGTTATTAGGTTTAACGATTGATGATAATGGTGTTGATACAATAGGTGGTTGGATTTTAACGAAGAATATAGAAATTGCTGAAGAGGATTTCATTGAAATTGAAAATTATAAGTTTTGTGTGAAAGAATTAGACGGACGCTATATAAAGAGATTAGAAGTTACAAAAATTGTAGAATCAATTGTTATTATAGAAGACGAAAAACAAATTTCATTACAAGAACAAATTAGTTCGTAAACTCTGCTAGATGGCAGAGTTTTTTTTGAGCATAATGTTTTTGGCAGAATAAGGGCTATGATACAATGACATAAGTCAGACCTTTCACTAGGTGAAGTATTGTTGTATACATATATTTGGAAGGAGAAGAATTATGAAAAAGCATTTATATATAAATGGAGATTGGAAGTCGGTAAACACGTATAAACCATTATACGCACCATATTCTGAAGAAACGTTAGCGGAAATTGCACAAGGAACGGAAGAAGATGTACAAGAGGCTGTTGCTGCTGCAAAAAATGCAATGAAAAAAATGAATACATTATCTGCATATGATCGTGCGACGATTTTAGAGAAGGTTGCACAAAAAATGGATGAAAGAAGAGAAGAATTTGCAGAGATTATTGCAAAAGAGGCTGCAAAACCAATTCGTGCTGCGAGGGGAGAAGTAGATCGTACCGTTCAGACATACAAATTCGCGGCGGAAGAAGCGAAGCGTATATACGGCGAGACACTGCCACTTGATGCAGCACCTGGTGCAGATGGACGTATTGCATACACAATACGAAAACCGATTGGGGTTATAGGAGCTATTACACCATTTAATTTCCCGTTAAATTTAGTGGCACATAAAGTCGGCCCTGCAATTGCTGCTGGAAATACAGTTGTATTAAAACCAGCTGATCAAACGCCATTATCGTCTTACGCATTAGTTGAACTATTTGAAGAGGCAGGCTTGCCAAAAGGGGCTTTAAATATTATTTCTGGTCCTGGTTCAACTGTAGGTGAGGCGCTAGTTACAAATGATGATGTTGCTTCCATTACTTTTACGGGAAGTCCGAAAGTTGGAATCGGAATTAAGGCAAAGGCTGGGCTAAAGCGAGTTACGTTAGAACTAGGATCAAACGCTGCTGTTATTATTGATGAAGATGTAGAATTAACAGATGAATTAATTGAACGTGTAAAATGGGGAGCATTTGTAAACAATGGACAAGTTTGTATTTCTGTACAACGTGTTTTTGTACATGAAAAGAGAATGGATGAATTTCTATCAAAGCTAAAGAAAGCGATGGAAACAGTTGTTGTTGGTGATCCACTGCTTGAAGAAACGGATGTATCGGCTTTAATTTCGAAAAAAGATGTCGAGCGAATTGACATGTGGGTGCAAGAAGCTATTAAAGAAGGGGCAGCAGTTTTATACGGTGGTAAGATACGTGATACAAGGATTTTTGAACCAACTGTATTAACAAATGTTCCGGAGTATGTATCTGTTCAGTGCCAAGAAGTATTCGGTCCACTTATGACAGTAAATACATTTAAAGAATTTGATGAGGCGATAGAGCAAGTAAATGATTCACGTTACGGTCTACAAGCAGGTGTGTTTACAAATAATTTGTTTAAAGCAATGCGTGCAATTGATGAGCTTGAAGTTGGTGGTGTCATGATAAATGATATTCCAACGTTTAGGGTGGATCATATGCCTTACGGTGGTGTGAAAGAAAGCGGTACGGGTCGTGAAGGAATTAAATATGCAATAGAAGAAATGACAGAAATGAAATTAGTATGTATTAAAAAATAAAGTAGATCGAGCTTAAATATCACAATAAAAAACGAGCAGGAAATGTTTACGATTCCATACTCGTTTTTTTATTGTTTGTTTTACGTTTCTCGGAACGATTTCATTTAATCAAGTGTACCTTTTACTTCATTTCTTGTTTGAAAATAGCATCTTCTACATAAATTTGTTCTTTGTCAACAGCAGTGCTATGAGATAATACTAAACCGATTGGTGTTTCTGTACCTTTATTTTGAACAATTGTAAAAGGAACATTTTTTTCATTTGCTAATTTAATGTATTTTGATAAATGTGGGTAAGCAATGCCACCATTTAGGAATATTTGTAATGATTGAGAAGAGCGCATGCTACTAGCTACTTCAGAATATACATTACTTTGCATTACTTGACCGATAGTTAAAGCGATTTCTACACGCTCACGTAATGTAGTTAAATACATATTACGTTCTTCTGGTTTGTTCTGCTTTTGGCCGTAAATGCCTTCTTGGAGATAATCTTCCACATTTTTATTTACCATATTTTTCACACCTTTCATTTTCTATTGTACGAAAGAATGGAGCAGGATGCAAAAAAAGTCTCATCGAATGTAAAAAACTTTGAATAAAAGGAAGGAAAATGGAACGTGTCAATCTAAACAATTAATAAAGCCATAAAAATTTTATCAACACATATTAACAAAATGTGACAATAATCTATTAACGAATCGCAATTTTTGTGTTAATATTCAAAATATAAAGGGTATTCGTCGCGTGGAAATGGAGGAAATGGGGGTTTTTCCAATCGATAAGGATATTAAAGAAGTATTTTGTTCGCACTTGAAAAACAACAGGCACCAATTCGTTGAGAACTGGAAAAACAAAATGATAATTTCCGATAAAGATCCATTTAGACTAGAAGCAGTTCAAAATGGAGAGGATTTATTAGAGTTAATTATCGAACTTACTATGGAAGAAAAAGATATAGATTATCTTCAGCCACTATGCGAGAAAATTGCTATTGAACGTGCAGGAGCAGATGCGAATATTGGTGATTTTGTTTATAATGCAAATGTGGGAAGAAATGAGCTTTTCGAAGCGATGTGTGAATTAGATGTTAGCGCACGTGAATTGAAACCAATTATGTCCAAAATACATACTTGTTTTGACAAATTAATTTATTATACTGTTTTAAAATACTCGGAAATTATATCAAAAAATTTAGAGGAAAAACAGCAATAAATTAACGAAACACATAAAGAAAGGCTGACGATTTTAGGGCA
>NZ_BOQB01000200.1 GCF_018332475.1 Bacillus sanguinis
TTCCCCCTATTTTATTAAATAAAATATCTGTTATACATAACATATATTGAAATTTATTAAGTTATATTATTAAAAAAGTAATTAAAACAATATGGACATATTGTTTTAATTGTAATAGGGCTACTATTAAGCTAACAAGATCAAAATTGACGTTGTAGGGGCTTAGCTTAATAGCGAGGTGTGGGGCTTGTATATAAAAAACCACAGTTTACACCCAAACTGTGGTTTTTTGAAGTGCAAGGAATTACATGAATCATAAGTCGCTGTCTAAATTGTACTCCTCATTTATCAATATCTGTATCTAGTTTTCAACTTCATAACAGAGCTAAGTTTAATTTCTTACAGAATGAAACCAAGGCAATTGTTTAATATATGTATCGCCATGACATATGCAAGAGATCTTTTAGAAATAAGATAAGCCGCAGTAAGTATCACTGCGCCAGGTAAATAAATAGCAATATCCGAAAGCTGATTCGTATGAAGGAGTGTAAAAATTAGAATCGAAATGATAGATGCAATAGCAGTACCAATATAATGTGAAAAACGATTCAATATTATATGACGAAATATAATTTCTTCAAGTATTGGACCTAGAATACCAAATACAAGCAATGTAAATATAAGAGGTGTCTCCGCGCCCTTTTCAAGGAGCTGTTCTTGGTTCTCTGGCTGACCAGTTGCTAGAACACGCATAACAATCTGTTCCACAATTACCGTAAATAAAACCACCATAGGAATACTTACTATTTTCAAAATTATCTTCTCTTTAAAATAAGTAAAACTTTCAATAATTTCTTTCCTAAAGAAAATTATTCCTACAATAGCAGGTACAGTCAAACCGATGGCACTAAGGGCAAATTCTGATTCAACTAAATTACTATTAGTTAAAAGTGAAATGCCAAATAATATGAACAAACCAATTTGAAGTAGTGCAAACATTGTATAAACTATTAGCATAATAAGTTCTTTTGTATTCATTTTAATAAAGTTCACTTTACTACCTCCATAATGAAATTACTTAGAATCTTTGATTTTTCTTTCTGCATAACGTTCTCCTTCTAAATATATATAAGTTTTAAAACCGGACGGTTCGGTCCGGAAACTAATGATACTATAAGTTTCTAGTTTTTTAAACCCCCTTTATAAATTATTAACAACATCAAAACGGTAAAAGCAAATAAATTTATATCTCAGTTTCTTATTTACAATCAAATTCCAGTACTCATTCATTATTAACGATTCGTCCTTTATAGTATGAAGTGATACAGATATTAATCGCAAGATATCCTAATTAAACGAAGTGAAAGTGGCAAACATTTTAGCTAAACATATTAATTAAAATTATATATAATACTCATATGTCTATACGTTAAAATTAACTATATATTTTTCACCTTATACGATTTTATATACAATTAGTTGTATAATATGACTGAATTAACTAACTGGTCATACTATTTTTGACAGCAAATTCATTCAAACAATATAGATAATACAATTTGATTAACCTCTTTTCAAACTGTATTGTTTGAGGATTCCATCAGATAGGGATTAATAAGATATTTTTGCTCCAAACTTATTTATACTTACAAAAAAATCAAGAAAATAGAGGGTAAACATTACCTGGAATATTAAGCTCGTTTTTATTAGGAGGATTACAAAGCATGACTAAAGTTGATAAGGTAAAAGAAAAGATTATTGAAACATCTTTATATTTATTTAATACTAATGGAATAACACGCACATCCATCCAGGATATAATGACAGCTACCGAACTACCTAAAGGATCTATTTATCGTAGATTCAAAAATAAAGAAGAAATTGTCCTTGCTGCCTACGACAAAAGTGGTGAGATTATGTGGAGTCATTTTCATACAGCAATGGAAAATAAAAAGACAGCAATTGATAAAATCCTTTCAATTTTCCTTGTATATCAAGATGCAGCTAATAATCCCCCTATTGCTGGAGGCTGTCCATTGCTTAATAGCGCAATTGAAAGTACTGGAGTATTTCCAGAATTACAAACAGCAGCGGCAAAAGGCTATGATGATACAGTAATGTTAATGGCTTCTCTCATAAAAGAAGGAATAGAGAAACAAGAACTTAAAGAAGATATAGACATTATATCGCTCGCTTCTTTTCTTGCATCATCAATGGAGGGCGCTATTATGGCAAGCCGAGTATCTAACGATAATATACATCATCAATATTTTATTGAACAAATAAAACATCATCTTTCCTCTTATTCTAAATAAGTGAGAACTTATATTGCTTTCATTCAATTTTTATAGACTTAAATTGAATAAACCCCTCTCATAAAAAGTGGCTTCTGTTTATGAGAGGGGTGAATAGTTTTTAGCAAAGGTAGCTTTTTAGACGTTATATATTATGCTTACAACCAATCTGTTTTTTTACATACCTCTTCTCTTACTGTCGACGTTCAAAAGCAAGACGTACAGCAAGCCCCGTTAAAACACTTGCCATAAGCCAACGCTGCACTCGTAGCCACGTTGGGCGTGTGCCAAACCATTTCGCAATCCGACTTGCTGTAAATACAATTAGGAGGTTGACTATAAAGCTAACAGTGATTTGCGTAAGACCCAAAACTGCACCTTGTAGAAGCAACGATCCCTTCTCAGGATCTTCAAATTGAGGTAACAGTGACACATATAAAATAGCAATCTTTGGATTTAGAAGATTAGTCATAAGCCCCATCAAAAATAATTTCCGTGGTGGCTCATTAGAAATAGTACGAGGTTCCATAATAGAAGTAGCACCCGGTTTTATCGAATTCCAGGCGAGCCAAAGCAAATAAGCGGCACCTGCCCACTTGACTATTTCATAGACAGCAGGAACAGCAAGGAATAGAACTGTAAGTCCGAACATTGTTGCGATTATATAAATTACAAATCCGAGCATAATGCCCAAAAGAGAAATAAATCCTGCCATACGCCCTTGCGTAATAGAACGAGAAATGAGATAAATCATATTAGGCCCCGGTGAACAAACCATGCTAAGCGAAACAATTGCAAAGGCTAACAAAGTACTAAAGCTAACCATAAACCTTCCCCCTTTATGCTACATAAAATTTCCTATTGTACATTTTATCATGATTAAGGAGAGAAAAGATTAATATAAGCCGATACAGCTAAGTAATATGATCGGATCGAATGTATGGTAATCATATAACTACGCCTTCTCTTAAAGAGAGATTTAAAAATAACCTATCCATAGTGATACTAAAGCAACTACTAACAAAGCAAAACAAATTGTGATATTTCGAACCCACTTTTGTATATCATCAAAATACCGTTCTATAAATATAGCGTTGATATACACGATAAGAAATAGAACAACGAAAGTAAAGGACCCCAATTTATCGTTGAATTTTTCATTGGTATATGTGCTTACATGAAGGAATAGAAAAACAAACACTACTATGAATAGCTCAAATATCCGTCTTTTATTCAACCTGCCACCACCTTACATTATTTTCCTTTTATTCCATTTTATCAGAACATAATGTGTAGTAGCATATGAATAATTTATTTATGTCAAAAAGGCCAACAATTCAATATTGTTAGCCTCTACTTTCCATATTCTTACCTTTTATCACTTTATTTCCTAACAACTGGAATCCACATTTCACCAAATACTAAGCCGTCTCTCTGTCCCATCTCAACTGTTGTATTCGGCCCACCAACATAAGCAAACTTATTTGCATCTGGTAAAGCCTGACCGAAGGCGATACCAGTAAGCTTATTACTTAGCTCTTCAGCTGTCTTATCTTCCCCTTTTACTACTAAGTATTCTCCCTTAGGAAACTGGATCACTCTAGATTCTTCTTCTATTTGTGCTTCTGTCATAACACCAGCATAATACATCATCTTGTTATTCACTGCTTCGCTCACAGAAAAAATGTAATCATTTGTAGCTAGAGCTTTTAAAGTATCCAGCCGACCATCTTCTTTAACAGCCGACCAAAAGTCGTCTTTTTCTTTTTTTATTCCAACAAAATCTGTATATTCACTCTTAATTTCAGTTCCAATACCTAACACAATAAAGCTATCTTTTTCTTCAATCGTATAATTTTTCATATTCAAAACCTTCCTTTTTTTAAAATGAATCAAATGATTTATCTTTTCATCTGATGAGTTTATAATAACTTTAAATCATGTCAAAAAATGATACTGTTTAGGAGATTCCAATGAAAAAAGTTGAACGGATTAATACAATTATGCGATATATCAACAATCGCTCCCACTTTACAATTACTGAAATCATACGAGAATTTAACATATCACGATCGACAGCTATTAGAGACATTAGAGAAATTGAAGCTATGGGAATGCCACTTGTCGCTGAAGTTGGGAGAACGGGTGGATATTTTGTTATGCATAATTCTATCCTGCCCGTTGTTCGCTTTACTGATAATGAAGTGAAAGCTCTTTTTATTGCCTTTATGGCTACGAGGAATCAACAACTTCCCTACCTAAAGAGTCGTCAATCTTTATCCGAAAAACTACTAGGACTCATCTCAGAAACTCAGCAAGATGACCTTGTTCTTTTAAATCAACTCTTGCTGTTCCAAGGGACTAATCCTCATAATCCTGATCTACTTGAGCTTTCTGATCTCCCCCACCCTATGTTAGAAAAACTTATTCAAATCCTTCTTTTGGATAACCATTTATTGATTACCATTAAAGAAGATGAAGAAATCAAGTCTTATCCAGTTTATCTATTACACCTGTATCAAGAAAAAAGCCAATGGATCATTGAAGGGTTTGACTTAAAAGAAGAAAAGAAGAGGATGTTTCCTGTCGATGATCTCACCAATATCGAACCATACACGACGAATAAAAGGCTCAATAAGAAAAAGATTTTAGAAAAACTAAGTAAGAAGGCTGAAGCAATTAACCTTGTACTTGAACTTGGTCCGACAGCAATTGCACAGTTCAAAAAATACCATCCTTTCAAAGTTTCAATATCTTACACAAATCCTTATCAATCTACAGCCATTTTAAAAACATTTATCGATGTTAACAATTCCGATGAACTGACAGAGATAACAAATTGGCTGCTTTTCCTAGGGAAAGATATTACAATAAGGGAAATGCCTGAAGAAGTATTAGAAGTTTTACAAGAACGAATCTCCTTATATTGCCCATGAGAGATAATCCGTATTTTCTACCATGAGTGCACAGCAAATGATAAAAGCACGGAAAATCTCCCCGTGCTTTTTCAAAAATATATATAATTTCGGATGACTTAATTCACTTACCCTAACTGACGTTTAAATGCTTTACTAGCGAAGAAGTAAGCAATAATCATAATTCCGACGCACCAAGCGAGTGCAATCCAAATATCGTTGCCAACAGTTCCTTCATATAATAAAGCACGAATCGCATTCACGATTGAAGTTACAGGCTGATTCTCAGCAAATGCACGAACAATTTTTGGCATCGTTTCAGTAGGTACGAAGGCTGAACTAATAAATGGAAGAAAAACGAGTGGGTACGAGTATGCTGTCGCCCCTTCCATAGACTTTGCTTTCAGCCCTGGAATAATAGCTAGCCATGTTAGCGATAACGTAAACATTCCTAATATCCCAGCTACTGCAAGCCACTCTAGAATATTCGCATTGGAACGGAATCCCATTAAGAGCGCAACAAGAATAACAACTACGATAGTAAGTACATTAGCAACAAGAGAGGTTAAAACATGAGCCCATAATATCGATGAGCGCTTAATAGGCATCGTAATGAAACGTGCCATCAGTCCACTCTTTACATCCGTAAAGAGTCGCACGGAAGTGTAAGCTACACCGGATGCGATAGCCATTAGCAAAATTCCCGGTAATAAATAATTAACGTAGTTTTCCGTTCCTGTCTTTATCGCGCCGCCAAACACGTAGACAAACAATAGCATCATCATAATTGGTGTAATCGCTACAGTAATAATTGTATCTGGACTACGCATAATATTGCGCATTAAACGCCCTAGTAATACTCCTGTTTTGCTCTTCATTTACATCTCCCCCTTTTTACCAATAATCGCAAGGAAAATTTCTTCCAATGTCGGCTGCTTCTCGATATACTCCACTTTTGCTGGCGGGAACATCTCTTTTAGTTCAGTAAGAGTACCTGTCGTAATAATTTTTCCGCCATGCAAAATAGCGATACGGTCAGCCAGTTGTTCTGCTTCCTCCAAGTATTGAGTTGTGAGCAAGATCGTTGTGCCACTGCCAGCAAGTTCCTTAACTGTATCCCACACTTCAATCCGCGCTTCTGGATCAAGTCCAGTCGTTGGTTCGTCTAGAAAAATAACTGCTGGCGCCCCGATTAAACTCATTGCGATATCAAGTCGGCGCTTCATCCCGCCTGAATACTGATCTGCCCTCTGGTTGGCCGCATCTGTCAGGCTAAATCTTGCAAGTAGATTGTCAGCGACTTGAGCGGGACTAGAAACACCACGTAACTTGGCGATCATGATCAAGTTTTCCCTCCCAGTAAGCATGCCGTCTAAAGCTGCGAACTGCCCTGTCAAACTGATACTTTGCCGAACATGATCTGGTTGACGCTTAATATCAAATCCGCAAATACTTACTTCACCATCATCTTGCTTCATTAACGTCGAAAGGATATTGACCGTTGTCGTCTTGCCAGCTCCATTTGAGCCTAGCAGCGCGAAAATTTCACCACGCTGCACATCAACATTCACGCCCTTTAAGACTTCTTTATCTTTAAAAGATTTTTTTAACCCTTTTATAGAAATCGCTGCATTGCTCATACTTTTTCCCCCTTATATAATAAATTACCTATACCCTCTATTTAGTATCACTGATATTCTGTATTACTTAGTAGTGGTTTAAAAATATAACTGAATAGCGATGGTGGCAGTTCACATTTATAACCAGCTAATCAGTCGATATTACGTATTACATTTATTTTTTTCTCAATTTCTTCATGATACTTTCATTCAAATCTTCACGATACTTAGA
>NZ_BOQB01000201.1 GCF_018332475.1 Bacillus sanguinis
ATAAATTTGAGCGCGAGGTAATTTGTGCTTTGAATAAAGATTTTAAATGGAGTAAATATTTTTTAAAAATTATCTCGAATTTGAGATAATTTGATAAGCTGGAAGTTAATGTGTAATTTCATAATCAATATCTCGAATTCGAGATAAAATTATCATGACGGATTTTACTATGCAGTATGGACAAAATGAATAATGAGTTTTAATGTATAAAAATTTTTATAAGGGACTAAAAAGGAGTGAACGAAATGGAAAAGAAAACAATGGGGATCCATCACATTACAGCAATCGTAGGACATCCACAAGAAAATGTAGATTTTTATACTGGTGTATTAGGGTTACGTTTAGTGAAACAAACTGTGAATTTTGATGATCCAGGCACGTACCATCTTTATTTTGGGAATGAAGGAGGAAAACCTGGAACAATTATTACGTTTTTCCCATGGGCTGGTGCTCGTCAAGGCATTATTGGGGATGGTCAAGTAGGCATTACGTCTTATGTCGTACCAAAAGGTGCAATGGAGTTTTGGGAAAATAGATTAGAAAAATTCAATGTTGCGTATACAAAAATGACTCGATTTGGAGAGCAGTATTTAGAATTTGATGATCCACATGGTTTGCATATAGAATTAGTAGAAAGAGAAGAGGGCAAATTAAATAATTGGACTTTTGGAGAGGTTACGCCAGAAGTAGCAATTAAAGGATTTGGCGGTGCCGTTCTTTTATCTGCACAACCTCAAAAAACTGCTGAATTGTTAGAGCATGTTATGGGTCTTGAGAAAATTGGAGAAGAAGGTGAATTCGTTCGATTCCGTTCTTCTGCTGATATTGGGAATATTATCGACTTAAGGTTATCGACAATCGGGCGTGGTCAAATGGGTGTTGGTACAGTTCATCATATTGCTTGGAGAGCGACTGACGATGATGATCAACTAGACTGGAAAGAGCATGTGTCTCGTTTTGGATATCACGTAACTCCTGTACAAGATCGAAATTATTTTAACGCGATTTATTTTAGAGAACACGGGGAAATTTTATTTGAAATTGCAACAGACCCTCCTGGTTTCGCTCATGACGAATCGTTAGAGACGATGGGTGAGGAATTAAAGTTACCGGAGCAATATGAATCACATAGAAAACAAATTGAACAAACACTTCTACCATTTGAAGTGAGAAATTTAGATTAAAGTGATTGAAAGGGGAAAAGGATTATGATGAAACATGTTTTTCAAAAAGGAAAAGATACGTCAAGACCAGTGTTGTTATTACTTCATGGTACAGGAGGTAATGAATTAGATTTATTACCACTTGCAGAAATAATTGACCCAGAAGCATCTGTATTAAGTGTTAGGGGAAATGTATTAGAAAATGGCATGCCACGTTTTTTCCGCCGATTGGCAGAAGGCATTTTTGATGAAGAAGATTTGATTTTCCGTACGAAGGAATTAAATGAATTTTTAGATGAAGCTGCAAAAACATATGAATTTGATAGAAATAACATTGTAGCTATCGGTTATTCAAATGGAGCAAACATTGCTGCAAGTTTATTATTCCATTACGATAATGCATTAAAAGGCGCTGTGCTTCATCACCCAATGGTGCCTAGAAGAGGAACACAATTGCCTAATTTAGCAGGGAAATCCGTGTTTATCGCTGCTGGGACAAATGATCCGATTTGTTCATCAGCAGAGTCAGAGGAATTGAAGGCACTATTAGAAAATGCAAACGCTAATGTAACAATGCATTGGGAAAATAGAGGACATCAATTAACAATGGGTGAAGTAGAAAAAGCAAAAGAATGGTATGAAAATACAGTACTATAAAAGTAAATAAAGAAAGAAGCATTTGCAAGCATTAGCAGATGCTTCTTTTTTATTTACGACTGAATTGTAAGATGTGATGAAGAAAGCGGTAATTGAATGTCAACAATCGTACCTTTATTTAATTCGCTTGAAATGTGTAATTTACCATGGTGTTCTTCAATTATTTTGTAACACATCATTAGCCCTAGTCCAGTTCCCTTTTCTTTTAAACTATAAAATGGTTCGCCTAGACGAGAGATACGATCTTCTGGGATACCGCAACCTTCATCGATAATCCGTATTAAAATAAAGGTATCTTCTAATGGTTTTGTTTGGATGAAAATATTTCCGCCATTTGGCATCGCTTCAATCGCATTTTTTAATATATTTATAAAAACCTGTTTTAATTGGTTACCGTCACATTGAATATCATGTGCGTAATCAAAATGATCCATAATGATGTGAACACTATGCATAATAGCAGTTGGTAAAATAAATGTAACTACCTCTTCAATCAAAGTTTGTATGTTACAAGTTTTGATTGATAATACTTGTGGCTTAGACATCGCCATAAATTGACTTGTAATAGATTCCATTTGTGAAATTTCACTTAACATAACATCGATATACCATTTCTGCTCCTCATTGATTTCAGGGAGTAACAATGTTAGAAAACCTTTTAGAGAAGTGAGTGGATTTCGAATTTCATGGGCAATTCCAGCTGTCAGTTGTCCAACTACAGCGAGCTTTTCTGATTTTCGTAATAATTTTTCTGTTTCTTTTAGCTCGGTAACGTCTCTTCCCATTACGATAAGACCTTTACGGGAGCCGTCAGGATGATAGAGAGGAACTTTCGATATACTTAAGATTAGATCGGAATCATCTCTATGAATAATAAATTCCTCACCATGAAGAATTTGTCTTTGTTGCCATGCTAGTTCGTCGACTTCTTCACAATGTAAAAAAGCTTCTCGGTACGCTTCATTATATTGAATGAGTTCACTATCTTTTTTTCCGTGGTAAGGTACATGATGGAAATTAAAGCAAGAAAGTGCATAGTCATTTGCTTCAAGCCAGCGTCCTTCATGATCTTTAAATATAACAAACGCAGGCATGGAGTCCACTAATGTACGTAATCTCTTCTCACTCTCTTTTAGCATATTCTCAATTCTTTCTGATTTTTCAAGAGGTTTCATAATGGCATATACGCCAGTTAGACGATTTTGGACAAAAATAGGAACTAGTTTTGTCACGACGTCTAATAAGAATCCATTTTTATGACAAATAGATAAAATATACTCTTGTTGATTATTCGTTTCCGTATTCTTTATATTTTGTAATACTTGCTCAGAAATATGGGCTTCTAAAATAGAGATAATATTTTTCTGTTCTAATTCTAAAGAAGTGTAACCTAATATTTTTTCGGCAGAAGGATTTATATGTAGAATAACTCCCTCTAAATTTAATGAAATAATACTATCAGGATTGTGTTCAAACAGAGATGCATACATTTCTGTTAAAGAACAATCTTGTATATGTTTTTGCAAACGTCTAGAAATGTTCGGATGACGTTTTTTTTGAGTTGATGAATATTTTTTACGACTCATAATAGTTCCTCCGTACAAATAGCATCTAAAAAGATTTGTCTATTCATAACTATAATATAGATGTAATGTGTATTTCTATAAAAAATGGAAGTTATATAATAAATTTTGTTTTCTTTATTTTTTGCAAAGTGAGTGCCAGGTGGTAATAAGGGAAGTTTATATTGTTTTATAAACCTTTTGTAAGTTACAAAAGTGGATTTTCTGTATAACATTAGGGTAGAAGAGGGGGAGAGAAAATGAAAAATTATATTCAAGGGATTGATCATGTGCAAGTAGCTGCGCCTGTAGGGTGTGAAGAAGAAGCACGAGAATTTTATGGTGAAAAAATTGGTATGGAGGAAATACCGAAGCCAGAGGAATTAAAGAAGCGCGGTGGCTGTTGGTTTAAGTGTGGAAATCAAGAGATTCATATTGGAGTTGAGCAAAACTTCAATCCAGCTAAAAAAGCGCATCCGGCTTTTTATGTTTTAAAAATTGATGAATTTAAACAAGAGTTAATAAAGCAAGGTATTGAAGTAATAGATGATCATGCACGACCAGATGTAATTAGATTTTATGTGTCAGATCCGTTCGGAAATCGAATTGAATTTATGGAAAATAAAAACTAGGTGGAAATCCACCTAGTTTTTAACCTTTTCTAAACAATCCTAATACTTCAACCGTTTCTGTAATGTTAACGAATGCATGAGGATCAATTTCAGAAATGGTTAATTTCATACTTGCTAATTCTTCACGAGAAACGACTGTCATAAGTACACGTTTCTTTTCGCTGGAATAAGCACCTTCGCCATCAAGTAATGTAATTCCACGTACAACAGTTGAAAGAAGTTGTTTTTTCATTTTTTCTGCTTCATTTGTTACAATCATAAGTGTAACCTTTCGATGTTTCGTATGAATAGCATCGATAACTTTACCAGTTACATAAATCGAAAGTAAGCTTGTAAGAGCAACATCCCAAGTGAAGAAGAATCCTGCAATGATTACAACAACTGCATTTAAAACAATAAGGAATCCGCCAAGTTTAATATCTCTTTTGCGAGACAACAACATACCGATAATATCAAACCCACCAGTTGATCCATTACAGTTAAAAACAAGACCGATACCAGCCCCGGCAATAACACCACCAAAGATAGATGATAAAAGTGGGTCTGTTGCTACGACTTTCACTGGGACGTAGTATAATGCAACAGATAATACAATAACAGAGATAACAGTGTTAAAAATTACTTTTTTTCCAAGACCTATGTACCCTAAAATAAGGATAGGTAAGTTTAATACGAAGTTAATAATACCTGTGTTTACAGGCGTTACAATCCCTAAAATAATAGCAATTCCGCCAATTCCACTACTTAAAATTTTGTGGGGGATAAGGAAAAGATTAAAGGCAATCGCAATAATAATAGAACCAATAATAACACCAAGAAATCTGACCATCTCTTTCCCGTCCTTCACTAAAAAATTCATATTATTTCAAGATTATATATGATATTGAAAGTTTTGGGTAAAAACAGTTTATTTTGGAAAATTAGATTAATCAAAAGAATTTGAGTATTTTATCATTTGAAAGGGGATACAGTTGTGAAGATAAAAACATATCAACAGAAAAGCCCGTTGAAGCAAGAATGTGAGGATTCTTATTTTTGTAATGAAGAAAAAAAGATTTATGGTGTATGTGACGGTGCAACACCACTTGTTCCGTTTTGTGATGAAAAGGGACATAATGGAGCATACATCGCTTCACATTTATTTGCAAGTTATTTTAATTCATTCCGCGAAAATCATAGTTTACAAGTTGCTGTTGCAAAAGCAAATGAAGCATTGCAAAGCAAAATGTTAGAATATGAAGTAGATACGAGAAAGAAAGAGCATTTGTGGTGTACATGTATTGCCGCAGTTCAAATAAAAGGTGAGAAAATTGAATATGCACAGTTAGGGGACTGTATGATTGTCGCAATACTTCAAAATGGAACGATGCAAGTATTAACGAAAGACACAGTTGAAGGAATTAGTAAACGAGCAAAAAAGAAGAGAGAAGAAGATCGTAAAAAAGGGTTATCTGTGCCAGAAGAACATGTTTTTCAAGATGTGAAAGAACAGTTAAAATATAATCGTTATCTTGCAAATATGCAGGGTGGGTATTCCGTTGCAAATGGAATGAAAGAAGCGATACATTATTTACAATATGGTGAATTATATATAGATGAAGTAAGCGGGATTTTTATTTGTTCAGACGGATTATTCCACCCAGATTGGCCACTCGAACAAACTGTTGCATATATAAGACAGAATGGTATAAATGAATATGTAGCTATTATTGAAGAGCTAGAAGGGAAAAAGAGAATAAGACCAGATGATAAAACAATTATGATCATTGATTTTTAAGGGGGATGCTCAAATGGAAATTAAATGTGTTAATTTAACATTTCAAGATGAATTAGTTCCTTTAGAGAAAGTTAATAAACTGATTATCCACCATACATCCGAAGATGGATGGGATGTGTATAAAACACATGAATTTCATCAAAAAGTAAGAGGGTGGAGCGGGATCGGTTATAATTATTTTATCGAAGCAGATGGAACTGTAGTCGAAGGACGTGGTTTACATATTGGAGCGCATGCGAAAGATAATAATAGAGATACAATTGGAATATGTATGACGGGTAATTTTGATAAATATGATCCAACGACCGCACAAATGGATGCATTATATTCTTTATGTAAAATGTTTATGAAGCAGTTTGCTATAAAGAAAGAAAATATACTCGGTCATAGGGAGCTAGAAGGCGTTACAAAAAGTTGTCCTGGAAAGCGTTTTTCTATGGTAGAGTTAAGAAACGGACTATCTTACATATAGAGGAGTAACAAATGATGATGAATATAAAAATACCAAATGATAAAAAAGAAGAGCTTGTAGCACAAATTCAGCAATTTTTCGTTGAAGAAGATTTAGATGAAATTGGGCGTTTTCAAGCAGAACGTTTAATAGAAGAAATGATTAAATTAGTAGGACCTTTTGCATATAATCAAGCAATTGGAGATGCTAGAAAGCTTGTAACAGAGAAATTATCTAATATTGAAGAAGATTTGTATGTGTTAGAGAAGAGTGAAGGGAAGTAAAAGGCCATTTTATCCCTCTTCCGTCAATTATAAAATAAGTGTTATTTCACGGCTTTTTCCGATGTTTTATTTGGAAAAGGCCGTGAAATTTTTTCATTGTCAGCAGGAAAACAATGAAACTTATCCCCCTATCTCGTACTCCATTCTTTTGCCATTTCATCATGATATGCTTCTGTCCAATGATATGGTTGCAACTCTTTTAAAGGTTTAAAAATAATATCTTGTTTAGTATTTGTAATCGCACACTGTACTTCTGGTCCCCAATAAAATAAACGTTCTTGGCATACACCACAAGGCGAGAGTACCTTTAATTCAGAATGCTCATTTTCTCTTGCAAGACAAATAGAATGTGTAACTTTCTTTTGAAATTTATGAGCTTCTAAAATTGCACCTGTTTCCATACAAAGTTCTGTTGAAGCATTTATTACGCCTGGAGCAACACTTGTATAAATTGTTCCATCTTCTACACGAATCGCTGCGGCTCCCCCCCAACCATTTGGATATCTTTGTTCAATTAAATGTTTCACCACATCATATAATTGTTGCTCAATATTCAATTTCTTTTCCTCATTTCTGCCCAAATTCCGGTTTATTATTTCGGAATATTCTTTCTTTTACTATAATAACATAAACAAAAAAATAGAATGAACATTTAATTTCAAGCCATCTTTTTGCCAAAAGGAACGTTTTTTTATAAA